>NZ_VJVX01000219.1:0-700 GCF_008033685.1 Microbispora sp. CSR-4 | reverse complement strand
GGCTCACGTACCCCGCGACCGATTCACCACGTGCCCTGCGACCGATTCACCACGACACGCATGGAGACGATCGAGCTGTGGCCGTTCTCCCAGGGGGAGATCGACGCCACCCCGGACAGGTTCGTGGACGCGATCTTCGCCGAGGGCGAGAACCTCCATCACACGTCCTCGTTGTCGCGCGCCGACTATGCCGAGCGACTCGTGCGCGGCGGCTTTCCCGAGGCGGTGACCCGGACGAACCCGCGCAGACGCGAGCGCTTCTTCGACTCGTACGTCTCCGATCTGATCGCGCGGGACGTGAGCCGGCTGTCCGAGATCGAGCGGATGGCCGAGATGCGAGCCCTGGTGCGGTCGGTGGCCGCCCGGTCGGGACAGTTGCTGGTCGCCAGCGCGCTCGGAGCGGACATCGGACTGTCCGGGAGCACCGTCAACCGCTACCTCGGCCTGCTCGAAGAGGTCTTCCTGATCAAGCGCATCCCCGCCTGGTCACGCACCTCAGCAACCGCGCGGTCGGCACCCCCAAAGTGGCCCTCGTCGACTCGGGCGTGGCCGCCAACCTGCTGGGCGCCGACGCGAGGAGCCTGGTGCGGCCCGACGGCCAGTTCGGACCGCTGCTGGAGGGCTTCGTCTTATGGAGCTCGCCCGGCAGCTCACCTGGTCGGACGAGCGGGTGGAGCTCTTCCACTACCGGACCAAGGAC
>NZ_VJVX01000218.1:0-700 GCF_008033685.1 Microbispora sp. CSR-4 | reverse complement strand
CCTGCCGCGTGAGGCCGGCGCCCGGTTGATGGCGTTGTTGCAGGCGTACGCCAAGCTGAGGGCACAGGGGGATGACCGCCCGCTGACGGTACGCCAGGCGGACGCGCTGATCGCCCTGCTGGAGCAGAAGATCGCCGCCGAGCTCCTCGTCGTGGTCAGCGCCGAATCCCTCCCCACCGACCCCGAAACCACCGACCCCACCGACGACAACCCATACCCCGCCGACCCGGCCACCCAAGACACCGCCGACCCGGCCACCGACGACACCGACCCGGCCACCCAAGACACCGCCGACCCTGCCGCCGACGACGACGTCAGCGACCACTTCGCAGACCTCGGCGACAGCACCCCCAGCGACTACATCCCCGACCCCGCCGGAACCACTGACGAGCCGGGCCAGGCCGACGACACCACCGACCACGCCGAAGACACGCGGGACGCCGCGGACTTCGAGGAAAGCCGGGACGACACGGGCGACCCTGCACCCGGCCAGGCCGACGACCTCGACAATGCCGAGGCTGAGGCAGATGCCGGTGCGGAGAGCGCCGACGACACCAACGCCTACGCCCCCGACGCCCCCGGAAGCGCCGACGACCTGAGCCGGGCCGATGACACCGTTTCCGGCGCGTTGGGCGACCCCGGCGCTGCGGGCGGCGCTGACGACCCCGACATCCCGGAGGAGTTCGACACCGGCGAGGCT
>NZ_VJVX01000217.1:0-712 GCF_008033685.1 Microbispora sp. CSR-4 | reverse complement strand
CAAGAACGCGACGGACGCGGCCGCGCAGTTCTCCGATGTGGAGTTCAAGGCGGTCGAGCCGACCAACGACATCAACCAGCAGATCTCGGCGGTGGAGTCGCTGATCCAGGCCAAGGTCGACGCGCTGGTGATCCTGCCCAACGACGGTGAGCAGCTCAACCAGGTCGCCCGGCAGGCGATGGACGCGGGCATCCCGGTGATCAACCTGGACCGGGTCTTCCCCGACAAGCTGTCGTACCGGACCTGGCTGGGCGGCGACAACTACGGCATGGGCGTGGCGGCGGGCCACTTCATCGGCAAGACGCTCAAGGACAAGGGTGTGTCCGACCCGGTGATCCTGGAGATCCAGGGCATCGCGACGCTGCCGCTGACCCAGGAGCGCAGCAAGGGCTTCGCCGACGCGCTGAAGACCTACGGGTTCTCGGTGACCGCGCAGCAGGACGCGAAGTTCACGGTGGAGTCGGGCACGCAGGTGGCCAGCAACCTGCTGCAGGCGCACAAGAAGATCGACGCGATCTGGAACCACGACGACGACCAGGGCATCGGTGTGCTCGCCGCGATCAAGGAGGCCGGTCGCGACGAGTTCTTCATGGTCGGCGGCGCCGGCTCGGCCAACGCGATGCGCGACATCCAGGCCGACAACGGCGTGCTGAAGGCCACGGTCACCTACAGCCCCACGATGGCCGGTTCGGCGATCAAGCTGGCGCGGCTG
>NZ_VJVX01000216.1:0-719 GCF_008033685.1 Microbispora sp. CSR-4 | reverse complement strand
GCTGGACCAACATCGCCGCCGCCACCGACCACTACCGCAGCCACCCCACCGATGCACTTCAGCTACTCGGTCTCACAACCTGAGAACGCTTCAGCCCTGATTCCCCTGGCCGGCTGCATGCGCGTACCGGAAGTGGAGATGACCCCCGAACAATCTCGTCAGGTGCTCATCACCGAGGCCAATGCCATCATCCGGGCGGTCTTCCCCGACGCCGAGCCCCTCGTCGCCGTACAGGTGAAGGATGCGCCGTGTGGCGGGCCTGTCGGTACCGACGACACGAGTGTGACAAGTCTCCTCACGGTTCGCAGCGACACCGCGGACGACGCGTCCGATCCGGACGAGGTGTTTCGGGAAGTCCTCACAGTGTTGCGCCAGCGGGGCTGGACCATCGACTACACGAAAGGTCGCGTGGCCGGCGCTGAACACAAAGGCATGGGCGGCATCCGTGTTGGGGTGCCCGAATCCCCTGTCGGAATCAACATCGGTGGCGACACGGAATGCGTGAAGAATCCGGAACGAGCGACCTGACCGTAGGAATGATCCGAGAGTGTCGCCAGGTGCCCGTGGATGGGTGTACGAGCGTGGGCCGGCCCCGTTGAGCGAGGTCCGGCCCACGTTAGCCTCGATCTTTCACGTTCATCAGGTCGCTGGCTGAGCGGTTCGGCTGGAGTGTGAAATCGCGGTCGTGGTCAGCCTGGTGGCCCGGCTGTCGCGCCGGG
>NZ_VJVX01000215.1:0-728 GCF_008033685.1 Microbispora sp. CSR-4 | reverse complement strand
GCCTACGCCGAGGCGACCGTCCCGCTGGTCACCGTCATCACCCGCAAGGCGTACGGCGGGGCGTACGACGTCATGGGGTCCAAGCACCTCGGCGCGGACGTCAACCTGGCCTGGCCCACCGCCCAGATCGCCGTGATGGGAGCCCAGGGCGCGGTCAACATCCTGCACCGCAAGACGCTTGCCACATCGGACGATCCGGACGCACTGCGGGCCGAGCTGGTGCGTGAGTACGAGGACACCCTCGCCACGCCATACCTGGCGGCCGAACGCGGGTACGTCGACGCCGTGATCGCGCCACGCGAGACCCGGCGCGAGGTCGTCCGCGCGCTGCGGATGCTGCGCGGCAAGCGGGCCGCCCTGCCGCCCAAGAAGCACGGAAACATCCCGCTGTGACCGAGATGATCCGGATCATGAAGGGCGCCCCGCCACCCGAGGAAGTGGCCGCCCTGACGGTGGCGCTGCTCACCGCACGACAGACCGGCCCCGCCGCGCCGCCGGTGTCGTCCGGCTGGCGCGACCTGGCGCGGCGGCACGCGATGCGCCGGCCGCTCGCGACAGGCACGCAGGGATGGCGGGAGTCGAGATGGAGCCTTGGAGGTCGTCTGTGAGCACAACAATCCGGAAGGTCTTGATCGCCAATCGCGGTGAGATCGCCGTACGGATCGCCCGGGCCTGCGCAGACGCCGGGCTGTCCAGCGTCGCGGTCTACGCGGACCAGGATCTGGACG
>NZ_VJVX01000214.1:0-734 GCF_008033685.1 Microbispora sp. CSR-4 | reverse complement strand
AACCGAACTCGAAGATGCCCGTGCCGATCTTCTGGTTGTAGGCCAGACCCTGACCACCGACGTTGGACCCGAGGGTGCCGACGTCCTTCAGACCGATCGAGAGCTTCAGGCCGACGACCTTGTAGCCCGTGATGACCTTCGCGGTGAAGGTCCGGCTGAAGTACTTGTACTCGAAGTGGCCCTGGTCGCGGTGCCCCCAGTTGTTGCCCTGCCACTTGTTGCCCTGGGCCTGCGCGCTGGCGCTGGGGCTCGGGCTCGCGGACGCGGCGGCGGCCGGAGCCTGGACCTTCGTCCGCCAGTACAGGGTCTTCCCGTCCTTGCTGACGTAGGAGTCCTTCCAGGAACGGTACTCGTTCTTGGAGATCTCCTTGGCCTCGGACGCGCTGGTGCCCGGGGTCCAGGGGCCGTTGCCCGTCAGGTTCCTGCCCTTGTTCCAGGCCTGGAAGTCGGCGACGCTGACCGCCGTCTCCTTGCCGAACCGCGAGAGCTTGTTGACCTCGACGACCTCGAGCTTGGAGTAGCCCGTGGTCTTGTCGGCCTGCAGCTTCCGCTTCGCACGGTAGGCGTCCCACTTGTTGTGGTAGACGCGCGACTCGTACTTGCCGCCGCTGGTGCCACCCTCGGTGGGAACCACACCGTTGTAGACCGTGACGAACGCGTAGTCGCGGTCGCCGTCCTCGTACACGCTGTAGTCGTAGTGCGTGTAAGCGGTCTTACCGACGTAGATGCCCCAG
>NZ_VJVX01000213.1:0-735 GCF_008033685.1 Microbispora sp. CSR-4 | reverse complement strand
AGGTTGGCGGCGGTGGTGGCGCCGTTGTCGGCCCAGGCCTGGATGTGGTCTTGGTCGGTGCGGGTGGCGGGCATGCGGCAGCCCGGCCAGGAGCAGACCCGGCCCCGGATCTGGACGTATCGGCGTAAGGCCGCATCGGCATGACGCCGATCAGCCCCGTTCGCTGTGTTCGCCACCCCAGCGGTGTCGGCCGCGCCAGCCGCGTTCGCCACGTTGACCACGTCAGCCGTGTTGGCCACTCCCGTCGTGTTGGCCGCGCCCGCCGAGTCCGCGTTGGCCGTGCGAGCCGCGCCTGTGGTGTTGACTGCGCCTGCCGTGTCGGCCGTGCCCGTGGCGTTGGCCCCGTCGGCCGCGTTGGCCGCACCAGCCGAGTTCGCCGCGTTGACCGCGTCAGCCGTGTTGGTCACGCCCGTCGTGTTGGCCGCGTCTGCGGCGTCCGTGGGGTTGGCCGCGTCCGCCGAGTGCGCGTTGGCCGTGCCAGCCGCGCCCGTGGTGCTGACTGCGCCTGCCGTGTCGGCCGTGTTGGCCGTGTCGGCCGTGTGGGCTGGGTCGGTCTGTTCGCCCAGCATGGCCGGGTCACCCGATCCCTTTGGGGCGTGCGCTGCAGCCGGGTCACACGATCGGGCCGGGTGGCGCGCTGCTGCCGGGTGGGGTGATCCGGCTGGGTGAGGTGATCCGGTTGCGGGGGTGGTGCCGAGCTGGGCGTGGGCTTGACGGGTGAGGTCGGCGATGAGG
>NZ_VJVX01000212.1:0-790 GCF_008033685.1 Microbispora sp. CSR-4 | reverse complement strand
GGAAAGCACGTCCACCTGGTCGACATGCACAGCAAGCTGACCACCGGCGACCTCATCGACGGCATCCACCCCACCGCGAACGGCTACGACAAGATGGCCACCGCCTGGTACGCCGCGCTTCAGTCGGTCGACGGCAGCATCGGCCAGCCCGGCGGCACTCCCAGCCCGACGCCGACCGCCTCCACGAGCGCCATCCGTGGCGTGGGGTCGGGGCGCTGCCTCGACGTCACCGGCGTCTCGCAGGCCAACGGCGCACAGGTGCAGATCTGGGACTGCAACGGGCAGTCCAACCAGCAGTGGACCTCCACCAGCGCCGGTGAGCTGCGCGTCTACGGCAACAAGTGCCTCGACGCGTACGGCGCGGGAACGGCCGACGGCACCAGCGTGATCATCTGGGACTGCAACGGCCAGAACAACCAGAAGTGGCGGTTCAACTCCGACGGCTCCATCACCGCCGTCGGCGCGAACAAGTGCCTCGACGTCCCCAACTACTCGACCGCCAACGGCGTCAAGCTCCAGATCTGGTCCTGCAACGGACAGGCCAACCAGCGCTGGACCCGCGTCTGACGGTGGTGTCCCGCCTTCGCCGTGGTGACCGCGGCGAAGGCGGGACGGCCCCGGCCGCACCCGTCACGGAGTCCGCCGGACGGCTGACTCCCCGACCCGACTGACGACGAGGAACCATGGTGATACGAAGGCTCAGAGTCTTACTGGCGGCCGCCGCCTTGCCTTTGGTGGTGGCGGGCATGCTCCTGGGGGTACGGCCCGCCGCGGCGGCCTCGCTGACCCG
>NZ_VJVX01000211.1:0-813 GCF_008033685.1 Microbispora sp. CSR-4 | reverse complement strand
CCTCATCGCCGACCTCACCCGTCAAGCCCACGCCCAGCTCGGCACCACCCCCGCAACCGGATCACCTCACCCAGCCGGATCACCCCACCCGGCAGCAGCACCTAATTTGGACCGATCCTGTGACCCGGCGGCAGCGCACGCCCCAGCGGGATCGGGTGACCCGGCCATGCTGGGCGAACAGACCGACCCAGCCCACACGGCCGACCCAGCCCACACGGCCGACACGGCAGGCGCGGTCAGCACCACGGACGCGGTTGGCACGGCAGGCGCAGTCAACACCACAGGCGCGGCTGGCACGGCCAACGCGCACTCGGCGGACGCGGCCAACCCCACGGACGCCGCAGACGCGGTCAACACGACGGGAACGGCCAACACGGCCAACACCACAGGCGCGGCCAAAACGACGGGAGCGGCCAAAACGGCTGACGCGGTCAACGCGGTCAACGCGGCTGGTGCGGCCAAGACGGCCGACAGGGCCAACGCCACGGGCACGGCCGACACTGCGGACGCCGCAGGCGCGGCTGAGACGGTTAACGCGGACTCGGCGAACACCACGCGCGCGGCTAACGCGGCTGACGTGGTCAACGCGGCGGGCGTGGCGATCGAGGACTCTGCGGTTGCGGCCGGTACCGCTGGGGCGGCGAACACTTCGAACGGGGCTGATCGGCGTCATGCCGATGCGACCTTACGCCGATACGTCCAGATCCGGGGCCGGGTCTGCTCCTGGCCGGGCTGCCGCATGCCCGCCACCCGCACCGACCAAGACCACATCCAGGCCTGGGCCGACAACGGCGCCACCACCGCCGCCAACCT
>NZ_VJVX01000210.1:0-826 GCF_008033685.1 Microbispora sp. CSR-4 | reverse complement strand
TCCCCGGCACCGCCTACCTCGACCTCGCCCTCCACGCCGCCGACCACACCGGCCACACCACCATCGACGAACTCCTCCTCCACGCCCCACTCGTCCTGCCCGAGAACGGCGGCGTGCAGGTGCAGATCATCGTCACCGGCTCCGACCGGTCCACCGCGGAGATCTACTCCCGGCCCGACGGCGACACCGGAGACTGGACCCGCAACGCCACCGCTCTACTGGCCAAGGACGATGCCGAGCCCGGCTTCGACCTCACCGCATGGCCTCCGGCGGACGCGGAGCGGATTGGCCTCGGCACCGCGTACGACCGCCTGACCGAGGCGGGGCTGCACTACGGTCCGGTGTTCCGGGGACTGCGCGCCGCCTGGCGGCGCGGCGACGAACTGTTCGCCGAGGTCTCCCTACCCGAAAGCGAACGGGCCGGCGTGGCGGACTTCGGCGTGCACCCCGCTTTGCTGGACGCGGCACTGCACGGGGCCGCGCTGCACTGGCTGGACGGCACACCGAGCGGCCACAGCAACCTGCCGTTCGCCTGGAACGGCGTCCGCCTGCACGCCACCGGCGCCACCGACCTGCGGGTACGCGTCAAGCTGGGCGACTCCGGATCGCTGTCACTTGAGGCCGCCGACCCCACCGGCGCGCCGGTCGTCTCTATCGGCCGGCTGCAGGTGCGTCCCGTGGCGGCCGACCAGTTGTACGCCGGGTCGGCGAAACAAGACGGGCTCTACCGGGTGGAGTGGTCACCGCTGGATCCCGTGCCGGCCCCGCGCGAGGCATGGGCGGTGCTCGGCGACCGCCCGCTCTACGACACACTGCGCCAAACCGT
>NZ_VJVX01000021.1:0-116986 GCF_008033685.1 Microbispora sp. CSR-4 | reverse complement strand
GGCGGCGGGGGTGGTGGAGGCCATCTGCGCCGCTGTGGCCGGGCTATCGGATGAGCAGGCCGGCCTGGCGGAGCCGATCCTGGTGGACCTGGCGGGCAAAGCGGGGGCGGCGGAGGTCGCCAAGGCCGGCCGCCATCTGCGGGCGGTGCTGGACCCCGATGGGGAAGAGCGGGATGAGCGGGCTGATTACGGGCGGCGGTTCCTGCGGGTCCGCCCGGGCAAGGGCGGCGGCGTGGAAGGGGAGTTCTACCTGCCGCGGGAGGCCGGCGCCCGGTTGATGGCCTTGTTGCAGGCGTACGCCAAGCTGAGGGCACAGGGGGATGACCGCCCGCTGACGGTACGTCAGGCCGACGCGCTGATCGCCCTGCTGGAGCAGAAGATCGCCACCGAGCTCCTCGTCGTGGTCAGCGCCGAATCCCTCCCCACCGACCCCGAAACCACCGACCCCACCGCCGACAACCCACACCCCGCCGACGACACCAGCGACCCGGCCACCGAAGACACCGACCCGGCCACCCAAGACCCCGCTGCCCCGGCCACCGAAAACACCGCCGCCGACGACGCCGTCTCAGACGTGATGGGCGACCCGGGTGCTGCGGGCGGCGCCGACGGCCCCGAGACCCCGGACGGGCTCGACATCGCCGAGGCTGTCCCCGCCACCGACCCTGCCGCTGGCTCCGGCGACGCTGCGACCGGACTTCGCGATGAGGAGCCTTGTGGCTGGGGAGCCGGTGAGCGCGGGGCCGGTGAGCGCGGGGCCGGTGAGCGGCGGCCCGGCGAGTGCGGGCCGCACGACACCGCAAGCACCGCCGCTGCTGAGGGCGACCACGCCGCGAACGCCGACTCCGCCGAAGACGACAACATCACGAGCGCTGGCTCTGCCGAGAGCGACGAGACCGCGCCCGCCAAGGGCGATGGCTGCGATCGCGGCGCGGCCCGGTCCGGAGCAACCCACGCCCGGCGGGGCACGCCAGCATGGCCTGCCCACGGCGGCGGGCATTGGCACACAGCGCCTTCGAACACAGCGCCTTCGAACACAGCACCTTCGGGCGCGACGGCTTCGGACGCGCCGCCATCGCAGGCAGCGCCCTCGCAGGCAGCGCCCTCGGAGGCAGCGTCTTCGGAGGCGGCGTCTTCGGAGGCGGCGCGGCCGGATCCTCCTCCCGAGGATGTCTCCGCACGTCACACCCACGCTGGGCCTTGGCCTGCGGGGGACTGCCGGCATGGCCACAGCATGTGCCGGTGCGACGGCCAGGGCGCGTGCCGGTGCGACGGCCAGGGCGCGTGGCGGTGCAGTGGCGAGGTGCGCTGCTCGCGTGCGACGCAGGCGTCGGGGACATCGGGACCGTCGGGAGCGACGCCCGGCGGGTCCGGACCGGAGCGGGAGACACCACCCGGATGGGCATCGGGAACGGCACCGGGAGCCAGGCGAGCGACACCGGAGACGGCGCAGGAGGCATCGCAAGGAGCCGCACAGGGGGCATCGCGGGGTGCGGCGCAAGGTGGGTCCCCGGGATCTCCGGGTGCGTCGGCGGGCACGATGCCCGGGGCGTTCTTGGGTGCGTCGCTGGGAGCGTCGGCAGGCCCGTTGCTGGGGGCGTCGTTGGGGATGGCACCGGGGACAGCGCCGGGGTTGTTGCTGGCGACGGGGCAGGTGCTGCCCGTCTCCAGCGTGCACCGCCTCGCCCGCACCTCGACTCTGGTGCGGATCGTCATGAACGCCGACGGGCAGGTGCTCGACATGGGGCGCAAGGTCCGTCTGGCGACTCCTGCCCAGCGGCGGGCCATCTTCGCCCGATATGCCACGTGCTGGGTCGACGGCTGCCCGCTCCCGGCGACCATGTGCCAGATCGACCACGCCGACAACTGGAGCACCGGCGGCCTCACGGACCTGAAACTCCTCGGTCCGGCCTGCCAGTTCCACAACCGCGACCGCTACCAGCACCCCGACCGCTACACCCGCCGCCAAGTAGGCGAAGACCGCTGGGCCTTCACCTACCAGCGCCTCGGACGAGCCCGACGACTACACGAGTAAGACGGGGCACACAGGGAGCGCGACGCGGCACCGAGCGACGCGCGGACCGGCCCGGACGGCTGCGCGAGTGAGGCGGGAGGCACAGAGGGCGACGCGCAGGCAGGCCAGGCGCGGGGAGTGAGGCGGGAAGCACCGGGCGGGGGGACGCGCGGGCAGGGAGGCCCGGACGACGCACAGGGCAGGCCCGGGCGGACGCGCGGACAAGTTCGGCGGCTGCGTGCATGACCATCAGGACCGAGGAGCGAGGCCCGACGCGAGGCACGAGGCACGACGAGGATCGCCGGTGCGCTGTCCGTTGGGCGTCATAGTGCTCCGCACATGAGGCCTCACGGTGCCCGTCGGGGCTTCACGCTGTTCCCTAGGGCCAACATGCTCCCTGGGGCTTGATCTGCGTCGTAGTGCTGCGTGGGGCTTCACAGTGCTTCGTCGGGATTGCCCCGGTGGGATCGAGGGAGCGGAGCGGAAGGGAGCGAGGACCGCAGCGAAGGCCCAGCGGAGCGGGCTTCGCGAGGACCGTGCCGACCCGACCGACCCGGCTATGGGGCCGTGGACAACCCCCTAGCCAGTAGAAGCCCGGCTAGTCGAACAGGCCGGGCGGGGGAACGGGGGCGAGGACGGCGTCGCCGTCGGAAATGGGGGCGGCACCTGCGACCAGGCGGGTCAGGTCGTCGTCGGCCACGCATCGCGCCTGGGTGAGGCCGCCCGCGGCCTTCCTGGTGAGCGCCTCGATCGGCAGGTCGCCGGACGAGGCGGCCAGGATGACGTTGCCGAACCTGCGCCCGCGCAGGATGCCGGGCTCGGCCAGCAGCGCGGCATGCGGGAAGACCCGGCTCACCGAGGAGGCGACCCGCTTGACGAACGGCAGGCCCTTGCCGTCCGCGACGTTGATCAGTGCCATGCCGGAGGGGCGCAGCACGCGGGCGATCTCCGCCATGTATTGGACGGTCGCCAGCTCGACCGGCATCGTCGCGCCCGAGAACGCGTCGAGCACGAACAGGTCGGCCGAGTCGTCGCCGAGGGCCGTCGTGGCCGCGCGGCCGTCCGTCACCCGGACCTTCAACCGCGGCACCGACTTGAGGTTGAGCTGGTCGCGTACGAGCTGGACGAGTGCGGCGTCGGGTTCCACGACGATGTGCCGGGAGCCGGGCCGCCGCGCGGAGATGTAGCGCGGGATCGTGCAGGCCCCGCCGCCGATGTGGACGGCGTCGAGCGGGCCTTCGGGCAGGCAGTCGATCACGCTGGCCATGAGCTGCGTGTACGAGAAGTCCAGGTAGGTGGGATCGGTCAGATCGACGTACGACTGAGGCACGCCGTCCCTGATCAGCATCCACCCGTCGGGCCGGTCGAGGTCGCGCAGGAGCTCCACCTCGCCGAAGGACACCGGATAGCGGCCTGGCAACGGTTCTTTGCTCCTCGCCACCTATGACTCCTTTCGCGTGATATGAGAACCGTATGCGGAACAGGGCCCTGCTCGCCCTCGTCGTGGTCGCCGCGGGCATCTTCGTCTTCGGCGTTGCCGGACTCATTGTGTCCGGCAGGCAGGAAGCGAGTTCGGACTTCGTCGCCGCGCCGCGGGGGACGCCCGCGGGAGGGGGCCCGCAGACGCTCCAGCTCCGCCCCGACTCGTCCCCCGAGCCGTCTCCAGAGCCGTCTCCCGAGAGCTCGCCGGAGGGCTCCCCGGACCAGACGGCCGCCGCCTACTTCCAGGCCTGGGTCAAGAGCGACTACGACGCCATGCGCGAGCTGGTCGACGAGCCCCCGGACGACTTCGCGGACCAGCACCGCGAGTTCGAGGACGCCGCCCTCTCCAAGTCGCTGCGGATCACGGTGGGCAATCTCGTACGCACCGGGAACGACACGGCGGAGATCCCCTTCACCCAGGAGCGGGACGAGCAGGACGCCGGCACCTGGCGCTTCGACTCCAGTCTCCATCTGGCCGTACGCGATCTCACCTGGAAGGTCGTCTGGACGCCGGCCGTCCTGCATCCGGACATCCAGCCCGGCGGCAGCCTCGTCAGGACCGAGCCCGAGGCGGGGCCGCTGCGGCCGGTGACGAGGGGAGGGCGGGAGTTCCCGCAGAACTCGGGCGCCGAGGCGTACATCGACAACCTGATGAACCAGGGGGTGGCGCCCACGACGGGGGTGGCCGTGGGATGGGCGCTTGAGGTCGAGAACCCGGGCATGCCGGCGAAGACCATTCTGTCGTACAAGCCGGAAAAGCGGCCCGTCGGCGTACGCACCACCATCGACTATGCGACGCAGGTCGCGGCGGCACGGGCGCTGGACGGCGTGCAGCGGGGCGCCCTCGTGGCCGTACGGCCGTCCACGGGGGAGATCCTCGCGGTGGCCGACCGGCTGGGCGGCCGGGGGGCGTTCGAGCGGAAGTACGCCCCCGGCTCGACGTTCAAGACGATCACGGCGGCGGCGCTGCTCGCGAACGGGCTGTCCCCGGACAGTTCGGTGGAGTGCCCGGCGTCCTACCAGATCCCCTTCAATCGGTCGATCCCGAACTACCAGAACGAGGACCACGGGACGATCACGCTGCGCCAGGCGTTCGCGCTGTCGTGCAACACCACGTTCGCCCGGCTGACGATCGAGCGGCTGAACGCCGACACGCTGGTCGACCAGGCCAGGGCGTTCGGCTTCGGGGTGCCGGGGGAGAACCCCGGCACGAGCACGTGCGGCAGCCTGCGGCGGCCGGAGAACCCGGACGCGCTCGCCGAGGACTCCTTCGGGCAGGGCACGGTGGAGGCGACCCCGCTGTGCATGGCGCTGGTCGCCGCCGCGGTGGAGAGCGGCGAGTGGCGGCCGGCCCGCCCGCTGGCGGACGAGGCGCCGCAGGGGGAGCTGCCGCAGAGCGTGCCGCTGCCGTCCAACGTGGCGGAGGGGCTGCGTTCGATGATGAGCGCGGTCACGGCCGACGGGACCGCGGCCGGTTCGGGGCTGCCGCAGGGGACGGCGGGTAAGACCGGCACCGCCGAGGACTGGCACGGCGGGCAGGACCACGCCTGGTTCATCGGCTATCGGGGCGACCTCGCCTTCGCCGTGTTCGTCGAGCACGGCGGCACCGGACGTGGTGCCGCCGTCCCGATCGCGGCCCGCTTCCTGAAGGCCCTCTGAACCCCAGCTTCACACGCCGGGCCAGGCGAACCGGTGGGTGTGGATGCCGAAGTAGGTGAACGCCTCGGCCCTGGTGACGCCCGGCACCCGCTTGATGTGGTCGTTGAGCACGGTGAGCAGCTCGGCCGGCTCCCGGCACACCACCTCGGCGAACAGGTCGAACGAGCCCGCCGTGAGCACCACGTAGATCACGCCGGACAGCTCGCTGATCCGGTCGGCGACCTCGTGCACGTCGCTGTCGACGCGGACGCCGATCAGCGCCATGACCGGCAGGCCCAGCGCCATCGGGTCGGTGACGCCGACGATCTGCACGACTCCCTCGTCGCGGAGCCGCTGCACCCGTTGCCGTACGGCGGGCGCCGACAGGCCGGTGGCCTCGGCGAGCGCGGTGTAGGAGGCCCGGCCGTCCCGCTGCAGCTCGCGCAGCAGGATCCGGTCGGTGTCGTCGAGCGTCATGCGACCAGCTCCGCGACGGCCGCGGCGAACACCTCGTGGTGCAGGTGTACGTCGGCCTCGGTGGTGGCGGGGGACATCAGCGCCATGTTGTGGAACGGCGTGAGCAGCACGCCCCGGTTGGCCAGATAGACGTGCAGGTAGTCGTCCAGGCCGGGGTCGCCGGCCGCGTTCGACTCGCCGCCGTTGCGCGGGGCGGGGCGGGTGAAGCGATACTCGGCGCGCGCCCCGAGCTGGGTGACCGACCACGGCAGGCCGTGCGCGTCGATCACCTCCTGGACGCCCTTGGTGAAACGGGTCGCCAGCTCGGTCATGGCGGCGAACGCGTCGTCGGTGAGCACGTGCTCCAGCGTGGCGCGCATCGCCGCGACCGACAGGGCGTTGCCGGCCAGTGTGCCGCCGACGCCGCCCATGTCGACCAGGTCGAGCCCGTCCATCGCCTCGACGCGCGCGGCGACGTCGGCGGACAGGCCGTAGCCGCCGCTGGGGATGCCGCCGCCGATCGCCTTGCCGATCGTGACGATGTCGGGGCGCAGGCCCCACGCCTTCGTGCAGCCGCCCGGGCCCGCCGAGAAGGTGTGCGTCTCGTCGTTGATCAGCAGGCTGCCGTACCGCCGGGTCAGCTCGCGCACGCCCTCCAGGTAGCTCGGCTCGGGCAGCACGATGCCGATGTTGGTGAGAGCGGGCTCCATGAGGACCGCCGCGACGTCGCCGTACGCGAGCTCGCGCTCCAGCGCGGGCAGGTCGTTGAACTCGACGACGCGCGAGGTGACGGTGGGATCGACCGGAGCGCCGACGTTGCCCTCGCGGGACACCTGCCGGCCGTCCGGGCCGACCACGAGCAGCACCTCGTCGACGCTGCCGTGGTAGCAGTAGCTGTTCACGAGGATCTTGGGCCTGCCGGTGACCGCCCTGGCCAGCCGGATCGCCCATCGGTTGGCGTCCGTGGCCGTGAGCGAGAAGCTCCAGTAGGGCACCCCGAACCGGCGGCCCAGCTCGGCGCCGACCCAGGCGGCGTCCTCGGTCGGCATCATCACGGTCGCGCCGCCCCGGCGGCCGAACCGGTCGGCGACGGCCTCCACGGTCGCCTGAGGGGAGTGCCCGGCCATCGCGCCGGTGTCGCCGAGGCAGAAATCGACGTACTCGTGGCCGTCCAGGTCGGTGACGCGGGCACCGCGGGCCTCGGCCAGGTAGAGCGGGAAGCCGGCGGCCGTCTTGTTCATCCACGTCATCGGCACGCCGCCGAAGAGGTGGCCTCTCGCCTGCTCGTACGCGGCGGCCGAGCGTGGGTTGCGCTCCCGGAACGCGTCGCGTTCGCGGTCGAGCAGCCGGGCCAGGCGAGTGCGGTCGATCATCATCCCTGCCTCAGAAAAGATCGCGACATCCGGGTTAAACCACGGAATCTGAAGTAAAGGTACACAATCGCGTTCGAATTGTCAGCATGCGGCCCGTGGTGGGGTATCGGGCGCGGATCTACCCTCACGGCCTGAAAAATGTCCTCTTAAGGTGCTATCTAAGCGGAAACCCTTCACATAGAAGGCCAGATATGAGGGAATCATCTCGTATCCCAGCATGACGCGGAGGCGAAATGGACCCCACCACTGTGCACGACGCCCTCGCACGGCACCTGCTCGTGGACGGTTACCGCCTCGTGCTCGACCTGGACAGGAGCGCCGGCTCCTGGCTGGTCGACGCCCGGGACGGCCGGAGATACCTCGACTTCTACACGTTCTTCGCGTCGTCGCCGCTCGGGATGAACCCGTTCGCCGACGACCCGGAGTTCGTGGCGCTGCTCGGCAGGGTGGCCGCCAACAAGCCGGCCAACTCCGACATGTACACCGTCCACCTCGCCGAGTTCGTGGAGACGTTCCGGCGGGTGCTGGGCGACCCCGAGCTGCCGCACCTGTTCTTCGTCGAGGGCGGGTCGGCGGCGGTGGAGAACGCGCTCAAGTGCGCCTTCGACTGGAAGAGCCGCTGGAATGAGGCCCACGGCCGCCACCCCGGGCTCGGCACGCGCGTCCTCCACCTCACCCGGGCGTTCCACGGCCGCGGCGGCTACACGCTCTCGCTCACCAACACCGACCCGGTCAAGACCGACAGGTTCCCGCGGTTCTGCTGGCCGCGCATCGACGTCCCCGCCATCCACTTCGGGGACGTCGAGCAGGCGGAGGAACGGGCGCTCGCGCAGGCCAGGGAGGCGTTCGAGCGGTTCCGCCACGACATCGCCTGCTTCATCGCCGAGCCGATCCAGGGCGAGGGCGGCGACAACCACATGCGTCCCGAGTTCCTCCAGGCGATGCAGGCGCTCTGCCACGAGTACGAGGCACTGTTCGTCGTGGACGAGGTGCAGACCGGCGTCGGCCTGACCGGCACCCCCTGGGCGTACCAGCAGCTCGGCCTGGCCCCCGACATCGTGGCCTTCGCGAAGAAGGTGCAGGTCGGCGGCATCATGGCGGGCCGCAGGGTGGATCTCGTGCCCGACAACGTGTTCAACGTCAGCGGCAGGATCAACTCCACCTGGGGCGGCGGCCTGGTCGACATGGTGCGCTCCCGCCGGATGCTGGAGATCATCGAGCGGGACGGTCTCATCCCGAGGGCGGCCATCCTGGGTGAGAAGCTGCTGGGCGCGCTCCAGAGCCTGGAGGCCGAGGGCCTGGTCGCCAACGCGCGCGGACGCGGGCTGATGTGCGCCTTCGACGTTCCCGACCCCGCCGGCCTGGTCACCCGGCTCCGGGAGGAGCGCGCGATCCTGGTCCTGCGCTGCGGCGAGCGGTCCGTACGGCTACGCCCGGCCCTGTCCGTCCAGCCGGACGAGCTTGAGTACGGCCTGGCCGGGCTGCGCGCCGTCCTCACCGGGGACCTGGCCGGGCGCTGACGACACAGGGGTTGACGGCGCCGGTGGCGTGGTCTCGGCACGCCACCGGCAAATGGCCGTCATGCGTGAATCCACGCCCAGTTTCGCGTAGATGCGGTTGACGTGGTTTTTCACGGTCTTCTCGCTCAGGAACAGCAGCCGCGCTATCTCACCGTTGGAGTGACCGGTCGCGATCAGCTCCATGACCTCGGCTTCTCGCTTGCTCAGCCCGTCGATTCTCATCCGGCCTCCGTAGAAGACGATCAGAGATCGCCGAGGCCCCCGCACGGCGGTTGTGAGGCAGCATAACCCGCATCGTCCACCTTTGGGGAAAAGTGCACTGACTTGCCCGGGTCAACGCCTCTCGTGGACCGTGACGGTTTCGAGATGCGGATCGGCGGCGATCTCGGCCGCGGTGAAGCGCTCGGTCACCCACCCGCCCCGCGAGAACAGGGCGGTCTGGTCGGCGTGGTGGGGCGACGCGGGGTTGGCGGACAGCGAGTAGGTGAGGACGGTACGCGTGCGCGGGCCGGCGGGGGTGAGCTCGACGGCCATCATGAAGCTCGATCCGGTGTCCACCTCCGGGTAGCGCCCGTCGGTGCCCAGCGGCCCGCCCGTGCGCACCCGGTCGAAGCAGCCCTCCCCTTCGGTGCAGCCGGGAATCGGGATCGAGGCGTAGCTCTGCGCCTGCCCGGGAGTGAGCGTCAGCGGGATCCCGTTCGAGCGGAAGAACCCCACGGCGTCGGCGAGGGCCTGCCGTACGGCCGGGACGTCCTTGAGACCGCGCGGGGTGGTCAGCGGGTGCGCGGGGTCGAACGGCACCCGCCACGGGCTGTAGGGGGGATCTCCGGCCTTGACGGGACGGCCGAGCCGCGTGAAGAACTCGCGCCAGAGGATCGCGCCCGCGCCGTCCAGGGTGGCCCGCCCGTCCCACTTCTCCAGCGTCCGGCAGCCCTCGCGTACGTCGTTCCGGGAGTCGGTGTCGCACATCTTGAGCAGGTCGTCGCGCATCAGCTCGAAGGTGAGGTCGCGCTTGCCGCGCACCGTCGCCTGCAAGGTGCCCAGCGTGAAGCCGGGCGCGCCGAGCCCGTCGGCCCCGGACAGCCGCTGGGCGATCATGTCGAGGCTGACCCGGGGGCGCGGCTGCAGGTCGGTGCCCGTCTTGCCGTACGCCGTGGGATAGCCGGTGAGCGGCTTCGCCGGGTTGGTCATCCAGTAGGTGTTGTTGGAGTTGGCGACGTAGTCGGCGCGGATCAGCGCCGGCTGCTTGGCGGGCCCGAAGATGCCCGGCACGACGGCGTCGCCGTCCCTGCCCCACAGGCACGCCGAGGTCGAGCCGTCCAGGACGTACGCGTCGAGGCCGGGAACGGGCGAGGGCTTGGCGCAGCGCTCGGCCTCGGCGTCGGTGACGTGGGGGACGACCGAGGTGTCGGCGAAATAGGCGGTGCCGCTCACGTCGGTGGCGAGGGTGTGGACGAACGGCATCCCCTGGTAGGTCCGCTGGGCCGCGCGCAGCTCGTCGAGGCTGCCCGCCCTGGCCATCGCCAGCCATTCGTCGGCCGCCCGCAGGTTGGCGGCGTTCGCGTCGGCCAGCGCGTACGCGGCCTCGTCGCTCTGCCCGACGGCGAGCACCGGGCCATAACGGGAGGTGAGGAGGGTGTGCTGGGAGACGGTGCCGTCCGGCAGCGTGACCTCCACCTCCTGCTCGCCCATCGGCTCCACCCGGCCGTCGACCGTGTAGCTGTGGCCGCCCGCGAGCGCCAGCCGATAGACGGTGAAGTGCTGCGCGTGGGTGACGGTGTGGGTCCAGGCGACCTTGGCGTTGTGGCCGATCTGGACGACCGGGGTGCCGTACAGGCTGCCGCCCGAGACGTCGAGCACGCCGGGGATCGTGAGCTGGACCTGGTAGAAGCGGCGGATTCCCTGCCAGGGGAAGTGCGGGTCGGCCAGCACCATGCCGCCGCCGTCCCGGGTGGCCGTACGGCCGAGCGCCCAGGCGTTGCTGCCCGCCGCGGGCATGGGCCGTGGTTTCCCGGGTCCGGCCATGCCGGTGATGGCCTCCTTCAGGCTGGAGCCGGAGGCCATCCGGCTGAGGTCGAGCAGGTTGGTCCACATGTCGGTGGCGCTGATCGGGCCGACCCACGCCTTGCCCCGGCACCGGGGATCGGGCAGGTTCGCCACCCCGGTGTCCTCCAGGTAGCGGTTGTATCCGGCGACGTAGCCGTCCACCAGGCGGCGCAGCTCGGCGCTCGGGCCGACCGGCGCGGGCCGGGCAAGCAGCCGCGGTACGACGCCGGAGCCGGCGATGCTCTTGTAGTAGACGTCGCTGGCGAGGTCGGCGACCGGCTTGGCGGGGTCGTCGGACTCGGCCTCCGGGCCGAAATAACGCGAGCGTTCGCCGCGCAGCGTCACCACCCAGGAGGCCAGCGTGCACAGGTTGTCCTGGGCGAAGGCGTAGCCGTACCCGAACCCGAGGCCGCCGTAGTCCTTGGCGGTGATGTGCGGGATGCCGTATTCGGTGCGCCGGATCGTGGCCGAGTAACCCCCGCCGGCCGCCGCCGTCGCGGGCGCTGCCGGGACGGCGGGGGCGAGCAGGGCCAGCGCGACCACGAGGGGTCGGAGCTTCATCGGTCTCCTATTCGAAACGCGCGTTGTCGGGCGTGGTCATGCGCCGCAGCAGCGGCAGCGTGGTGAGGATCACCAGCAGGGACGCGGCCAGGCCGCCGCCGAGCGAGGCGAAGTAGACGGGCCCCGGCATCGCGAGCGACGTGCCCTTCATCCGGAGAGCGTCGATGAGCGGCTCGGCCACGCCGAAACCGGCGGCCGCGGCGAGCACGGCGGCCAGCACGAGCGGCAGCGCCGACTCCAGCAGCACCACCGCGGCCAGGGTGCGCGTGGGCGTGCCCGCCAGCCGCAGCAGGGTGAAGGGCTGCCTGCGCTCCACCAGCCCGCCGCCGGCCGCGACCACGAGGCCGCAGGCGCCGGCGACCAGGGTGAGCCCGACCATGGCCAGCGCGATGTTCTCCGCCCGGGTGTACAGGTCGGCCCTGACCTCGGCGACCTCGGCGAAGGTCATCGGCGCTTCGACGGTGTAACCGGCCAGCAGGGTGCGCAGCCGCTCCAGCGTCCCCGTGTCGGACGTGGTGATCATGACGGCCGCCAGGTCGAGCCCGTCGGTGGAGGCGGCCGGGCTGTCGGGGCCCGCCAGCGGAAGGAGCCTGTCGACGGTGAGGGGGTTGTCGGCGCCGATGATGCGGGCGAAGTTGCCCGCCACGGCGCGCGTACCTTCGGGGCAGCGGCCCAGCACGGGGAAGAGGGCCAGGCCCGCGCACTCCACGACGTACGGCCTGGGCGGCGGGCCGTCGGGCCGCGGAGGCGCCTTCTCCGCGTCCACCCTGCCGTAGATCGGCAGCACCTCCACGCCCGGGTGGGCGCGCAGCCGGGCGAGCAGCTCCGTCCCCGCCCGCTGTGACAGGCCGGAGACGCCCGGCCGCTCGAACCTGGCGCCCAGGACGTCGTTGAGGGTGCCCCCGGCCACCTTCTGCTGCCCGGCGACCACCGCCGGCACGAGGGCCGCGATCGTCGTCCCGATGAACACCGCCAGCACCAGCCCGCTCACCGACCTGAAGGCGGTCTTCGGATCGGCGGCCAGGCGCCGCGTGGCCAGCAGCGTCGCCCCGCCCCGGGTCAGCCGAGCGGCCAGGCGCGCGGCGACCATGGTCAGCCAGGGCCCGGCCAGCATCAGCCCGACCATGATCAGTGCGAGTGCGACGACGGCGAGCAGCTCGTCGGGCTTGCCGTTGCGATACACCGGGCCCGCGAACATCCCCAGCCCCGCCAGCAGCGGGATCACCCGCCACGCCCGGGGCGGGGAGGCGGTGGTCTTCCGGGCCACGCCGAGCGGTGAGATCCGCACCCGGCGCAGCGACCACAGGGCGGCGCCGGCCGCCACCACCGGCACTCCGGCCAGCACGGCCGCGTACTGCCAGGCGTGCGGGGCGACCAGGCCGGGGAAGAACCGCGCGCCGGTGACCCGCACCCCGGCCACGGCCGGCCGTACGAGCTGGAAGATCGCGAGGCCCGTCAGCGCGCCGGCGAGCGCGCCCAGTGCCGCGTCCACCGTGGCGAGCACGTTGATCTGCCGCGTGGTGGCGCCGACCAGCCGGATCGCGGCGAAGCGGCTCTCGCGGCGGGCCGCGGCCAGCCGGGTGGCGGTGCCGACGAGCACCAGCAGCGGGACGATCAGCCCGACGGCGGCGACGCCGAAGGCGAAGCGGTAGACGTCCGCGTCGGCGCCGGCCGCGGGCCCGGTGGACGCCGTAGGTACCGTGGATACCGCGTCGACCTGCCGCGCGCCGGGCAGGGCGGCGACCTCGTCCGGCGTCCGTCCCACCACGACGACCAGCTCGTCGGGCCCGGACAGCGCCGCGTCGCCGATCAGCCCGGCGCGCGTGCCGGGGAAGCGGGCGGCGAGCTCCTCGCGCGGCGCGGAGTCCAGCAGCCCGGCCAGCGCGGGCGAGGCGTAATACCGCCCGGGGCCGGGCATGCGGGACAGGCCGGGGATGACCGGCGCCCGCGTGCCGAGCGCGGCGGCGTCGAGCCGCTTGATCGTCCGGCCCGCGTAGAAGTCCTCGCGGTAGCTCCACAGCGCGCCGTCGGCCGTCGCGTCGAGGGCCCAGCCGCTGGGCGCCGAGCCGGTCGTGCACTCCCAGCAGGGACGGCCGTTGGTGGCCTGGAACGCGTTGAACAGCGACAGCGTGGACAGCAGCACCGCGACGCCGGCCGCCACCCCGACGACGACCAGCGCCAGCCGCGCCACCGCCTCCCTGCCGCTGCTCAGCGACAGCCGCAGGCCCAGCCGGATCATCGGACCGCCCCGGTCGCGTACGGGTCGCTGACCCGGCCGTCGCGCACCACGACCTCCCGGTCGGCGCAGGCGGCCACCCGGGCGTCGTGGGTCACCAGGATTACGGTGGCGCCCTTCTCGCGGGCCAGGCCCACCAGCAGGTCCATCACGTGCTCACCGGTGAGCGTGTCGAGCGCGCCGGTCGGCTCGTCGGCGAACACGATCCGCGGCCGTGTGACCAGCGCCCTGGCGATCGCCACGCGCTGCGCCTGCCCGCCGGACAGCTCCCCGGTGCGCCGGCCGCCCAGGTCGGTCAGCTCCAGCCGTTCCAGCCATTCGGCGGCGCGCCGCTCGGCGTCCTTCCTCCGCGTACGGCCCAGCAGCAGCGGCAGCATCACGTTGTCGGCCGCGGTCAGCTCCGGCACGAGCTGGCCGAACTGGAAGACGAAGCCGAAGGCGGTGCGCCGCAGCTCGCTGCGGCGGCCGTCGTCGAGGGTGTCGAGGCGGCGCCCGTCGAACCACACCTCGCCGCTGTCGGGCGTGAAGATGCCGGCCAGGCAGTGCAGCAGCGTCGACTTGCCCGACCCGCTGGGCCCCATGATCGCCACGACCTCGCCGGCGGCCACCGACAGGTTCGCCTCGCGCAGCGCGACCGTGCTGCCGTAGGAGCGGCTGACCTCCCGCGCCTCGATGATCATGACGTACGCACCATCTCGGCCAGCGCCCCCAGCCGGGCCTGGGTGACGTCGATCCACCGCAGGTCCGCCTCCAGGTGGAACATGGCGTGGTCGGCCAGCAGGGCGTCGGTCAGGGGGCCGCTGCGCTTGACCTCGGTGAGCTCCCGCATGCGCCGCATGTGCGTGGCCCGCTGCGCGTCCAGATAGCCCGCCGCGTCACGGCCCAGCATCAG
This sequence comes from Microbispora sp. CSR-4, assembly GCF_008033685.1. Lineage (NCBI taxonomy): Bacteria > Bacillati > Actinomycetota > Actinomycetes > Streptosporangiales > Streptosporangiaceae > Microbispora > Microbispora sp. CSR-4. Next base: position 102,768 of record NZ_VJVX01000021.1, on the reverse strand, counting down.
CGCCAGCACGACCTTGGTGAACAGCACCGTCTGCAGGTAGGGCTCGGCCGCGACCGGCTCGGCCAGCCATGTGGCGACCTCCTGCCTGCCCAGGGGGGTGATCGCGTAGCGCTTGCGGTCCGGCCCGTCGCCCGGCTCGCTCTGCCCGGTGACCTTGCCGTCCCTGGCGAGGCGGCCGAGCGTGGAGTACACCTGCCCGAAGGGCAGCGGCTTGCCCCGGCCGAAGAAGGTGTCGTAGTCGCGTTTCAGGTCGTATCCGTGGCTCGGCTCCCGCTCCAGCAGGCCGAGCAACGCGAGGGGTACGGTCATGCCCGCAGACTATATCCCGAGTGTATACACGCGGCGCATAGTCACTCATGAAAAAGGGCCGATGAAAAAGCGAACGGCCGGTCCGTGAGGACCGGCCGTTCGCCGTTGGGGTGAGTGATGGGACTTGAACCCACGACATCCAGGACCACAACCTGGCGCTCTGCCAGCTGAGCTACACCCACCATGTCCGCCGTTCGAGGCGTACGAAGAAAGTGTAGCGGCATTTGGGAGTTGTTCGCGCCCCAATACCGCCGCCTGCGGAGGTCAGGGACCGGAGACGGCCTCCGCGACCTCGCGGGCGGTGGCGGAGTCGGGGCCGGGCTGGGGCACGAAGACCGCGGCGCGGTAGTAACGCAGCTCGCGGATGCTCTCGGTGATGTCGGCCAGCGCGCGGTGCCCGCCCTGCTTCTCCGGGGAGGCGAAGTAGACCCGGGGATACCAGCGGCGGGCCAGCTCCTTGATCGACGAGACGTCGACCATCCGGTAGTGCAGGAACGTGTCCACCTGCGGCATGTCCCGGGCGATGAAGGCGCGGTCGGTCGCGATGGAGTTGCCGCACAGCGGCGCCTTCTTGGGCTCGGCCACGTGGGAGCGGATGTAGTCGAGCACGACGGCCTCGGCCTCCGCCAGGGTCACCCCCGTCGAGAGCGCCTGGAGCAGCCCCGAGGCCGTGTGCATCTCGCGCACGACATCGGACATCTGCTCCAGCGTCTCGGCGGGGGGCTTGATGACGACGTCCACGCCCTCATCCAACTGGTTCAGCTCGCTGTCGGTGACGACACAGGCCACCTCGATCAGCGCGTCACGGCCGAGGTCGAGCCCGGTCATCTCACAGTCGATCCAGACCAGCGGGTCAGTCATGGCTCAAGAGTAATGCTGAAGGGTAAATGGGGACGTCACTGAGACTGAAGCGAGTCCTCCACGCGCTTGAGGATCGACTGGTCCAGGTTGTCCGGCACCGAGACGTACAGCATCGCGGGACGGGCGTTCAGACCACGGTCCACCAGGACGATCGCGCCCTTCTCCTTCTTCCACTTCAGGCCGTTGGCCTCGGAGACCTTGGTGAAGTCCATCTCGAACTCGAAGATCCAGCCCTGCTTGCCGCTCACGGTCAGCGCCTCGTTGCGCAGGACCTTGCGCTCGTGCGGGATGCCGTAGAAGTCGTTCTCGTAGGTGAGCAGCACCGCCTGGGACAGCTGCCCCAGACTCTGCGGGCCGCTGTAGGGGAAGATCTGGGGCACCTCGGCGGTGTAGACGCTGGCGACCCAGTCGTTGCCCCTGCCGTCGTAGTTCGCCTGGGACGTCTCCGTGCAGCCGCTCGTCCACAGCGGCCTCTGCTGGTCGGCCGGGTTGTTGATGTTCTTCGACTCCGGCACCTGACACTTGTCGCCCGGGTACGCGTACGACAGGCCGGTCACAGGGTCGGAGATGCGGCCGCCGGACGGCTGGGGGAGCTGCGGCAGCGGCGGGACGGACTGCTGCGGCTCCTGCTCGGGCGGCACGGTCTGGTCGAGCTGCGGGGCTGTCGTGTTGACGTCCGGCCGCGCGCTCGCCGTGTAGGCGCGATCGCGCAGGACGATGACCGCGCCGCCGATGACCAGCGCGAGCACCACGACGGCCGCGATGCCGCCCACGACCCACGGCCAGACCGGCGCCGTACGCCGCGGCGCGCCGAACTCGGGCACCGGAAGCTGCGCCGTCTGGTTGATCGGCCCCCACTGCGCCGTCTGGTTCATGGGCCCCCACTGCGGAGCCTGCTGCTGGGCCTGCTGAGGGGCCTGCTGAGGGGCCTGCTGAGGCGCCTGTTGCGGCGCTTGCGGGGCTCCGGCCTCCTGTCCGGGAGCGTGGGTGGCGTCGGTCCACTGAGTGCCGTCCCACCAACGCAGGAGAGAGGAGCCGTACGGGTCCGGATACCAGCCGGCGGGGGTCGTCGTCATGCGCGCCAGACTAATGAAATCAGCATTTGTAGGCGAAACTTGCTTTGTCCTGGATCGGCTTTCCGGACGTCGTGGGGGACAGGATGCGGAGCGTGGCCGTGCCCTTGAACGTTCCCGATCCGGTCACGTTCCAGTGCAGGGGGAGATCCACCGACGTGTTCCCCGAGGAGACCTGCTGCCCCCCTCCCCCCGGCTTGCGGCCGTCGCTGCGCAGCCAGCGATAGCGGATGGTCCCCGCCTCGCCGTTGGTCGTGACGATGCCCACGAAGTCGGCGGTGCCGTCGCAGCGCACCGTCTTCGAGGGCGCCTTGACATCGACGTCGGTCACCGCGAGCGGCGCGGCGGGTGTCTGGCGCAGCCAGAGGATCGCCGCCGCGATCAGGATCGCCAGCAGCAGCGTCCCCGCCCACGCCGTCGAGCGCCTCCGGCGCCGCCGGGGCGCCGGACGGCCGGTGTGGGTGGCCGTGACGGCGGCGGAGGTCTGCCCGGCCCGCCAGATCTGCGCGGCCGTGGTCTCGGTCGGAACCCCGGGCCCGAACCGCATCATCACGTTGCCGGAGCCCTCGGTGGCGTCCGGCAGGTCGAGCAGGGTCCCCGCCTCCCCGCCGGAAGAACCGGCCGCCGCGACGGTGGAAGGTTCGGGGAACGCCGGGGACGCGGAGAACGCGGGCGCGGACAGGCCCTGAGCCGCGTGAGCGAGCCCCTCCCTTCCCATGCCGGGGAACGCGCCGCGCTCGGCGAGCAGGGTGTCTCGTGCGGCGGCCAGCCCGTGGGCCGCGGCGGCGGACGCGCGCCGCAGTGCCGTCGCGGCGTGTCCGTCACGGCAGTCCGCCGCCAGGGCACCGGCGAGCGCGGCCCAGGCCGCCACGTCCTGTTCCGCGGACGCGTATTCGCCCCGCAGCGCCCGGAGCAGGCCGCGCTCGGCCAGCAGCGCCGAGCCGTCCTCCCCGATGACGACGGTCCCGGCGTGCAACGCGCCGTGGGCCGCCCCGGCGGCGTGTACGGCGAGCAGCGCCTGCGCGGTCTCCAGGAGCACGGTCGCCGCGCCGCCCGGGTCGAGGCGGCCGGCGGCCATCAGGCCGGCGACGGACGGCGTGGCCCGTGTGGTGATCAGCCAGACCTCGTCACGCGCGGCCACCAGGTCGATCACGGGCAGCAGCCCGATCGGCCCGCCCGACTGGAGACGCAGGTCGGCGCCGACCGTCGCGACGAGTCGTTCGCGTGCCCCGGCCGTGGCGACGGCCGGTGGATCGAATAGCAGCGCGCCGGACGGCCGTCCGTCGGGGGACACCGCGTCCGCCCAGGTGCCGACCTCGCTGCGCCGGGTCCGGCCGGTGAGCCGGTGCCCCGCGACCGTCGCGCCTTCTCGCATCTACCGCCGCCTTCGGTGCCGTCCGCGCATGCGCCCCATGGCCAGTGTGGCGGGAACGAGGCCGGTCGTCACCAGGGCGGCGGCAAGTCCGACCGCCGGAGTCTCCGAAGATGGAGTGGGCGAGAACGTCAGCACGGGCGGCGGATCGCTGGGGGTGCCGGGCGTCGTCGGCTGGGTCGAGGGCTGAGTGGGCTGGGTCGTCGGCCGGGTGGGCTGGGTCGAGGGCTGGGTGGGCCGTGTCGTGGGCGGCCGGGTGGTGGTGCTGGGCCGCGGGTTCGCCGGCGTGTTGCCGCCCGGGTCCACCGTGACCGAGCCGTCCGAGGGCACGGGCGCGGGCGACGGCCTCGGCTTCGGCGTGCGCCTGAGCGTCGGCGTGGGCCTCGGCCTCGCGGTCTTCGAGAGGCTGGGCCTGGGGGTCGGCCGGGTGGTCGTGCTGGGCCGCGTGGTCGGCGCCGTCGGCAGGGTGTTCGGCTCGGGGCTGGTGATCGCGGGTGTGGGGGTGGCGTCCTCGGGATCCTGGGTCGGCTCGCCGCCGGACTCGTCGCCCGAGTCGTCACCGGAGCCGACGCTGGACTCGTCCTCCACCTCGATGGACGAGGGATCGATCGCGGGCGTGCTCGACGTCTCGATCGACGACCCGGCCTGCAGGGTGGCGTCGCCGTTCATGGTCTGCACCAGCGCCACCGTGCCGGCCGCGATCACGACCATGCCTGCCAGGGTCAGGCCGATCTTCATGCGGGTCCGGCTCAGCAGCCCGCCGAGGCTCGTCTCGGCCAGCGCGGTGCCGGCCTCGGGGACGTTCTCCTTCAGCGGGAAGAACGGCACGAGCAGCCCGGCGAGCGCCGCGAGGCGGCGCCGTCCGCGGTCCTCCCAGGCCGGGCCGTACACGTCGGAGGCGACCGTTTCGAGCGCCTGCAGGAACTCCTCGGCCGACGCGAACCGGTCCTCGGGCCGCTTGGCCATGCCGCGCTGCACGAGGTCGCGCAGCGGGGGCGGCACCTCGTCGACCGGAGGAGGGGTCGCCTGGTGCTGGCGGGCCAGCGCGGCCATGTTCTGCGCCCGGAACGGCCGTCCGCCGGTGAGGCACTCGAAGAACACGACCGTGGCGGCGTAGACGTCGCTCGCCGGCCCGGCCTTGCCGCCCTGCCACTGCTCCGGTGCCATGTACGGCGGCGTCCCGGCCGCCCTGACCCCCTCGCCGGCCTGCGCCGCGATGCCGAAGTCGACGAGCTTGCTCGTGCCGTCGGCCTCGATCATGACGTTCTCGGGCTTGTAGTCGCGGTGGACCACGCCGATGGAGTGCGCCGCGGCCAGGCCGAGCAGCGAGCCCTTGAGCACGGTGAGCGCGGCCTCGGGACCGGTCGGGCCCTCCGAGCGGAGCATCGCGCGCAGCGAGACGCCGTCGATCAGCTCCATGACGATGGCGGCGCCGCGCGCGGTCTCGAGGTACTCGTAGAAGCGCGCCGCGTGGGGGCTCGGGTCCATGGAGGCGAGCAGGCGGGCCTCGTGCCGGAACCGGGCGACGAAGTGGAGGTCCGCCATCATCTCGTCGGACAGGTACTTGATCGCCACCGGGGTGTCGTCGCCGTCGTGCCGTGCGAGCACCACTCGCCCGGCGCCCCCGGTCCCGAGTTCACGAATCTCCGTATAGCCGGGGACGCGCCAGGCGCCCGTCTGGCCGTGCATAACGGTCTGTCTCCTCATCGCCTGGGGCCCCCGCCGAATGACGAGACCGTAGCTTAGTGACACGCCGGGTGATGCGCCGAGAAGTCACGATTTAGTCAGACCGGGTTGTCAGTAATCGTCTGGTCGCGTCCGGTGCTATTTGATGCACGAATCCGTTTGCCGGGTGACCGTGGAGGCGCCGCCCGCCGCGGCCGGCGAGGTGGACGCGGTCACGCCGTAGGAGCCGCAGGGCCAGGTGGAGTAGGTGTACGTGGCCGTGACGGTGTAGGCGGTCTTTCCCGACAGGCTGAGGGTCCGGGTGGACACCGTGGAGCCGCCGGACGCCCAGGCGAGGTTCAGCCGCACCGCGGAGGTGTTTCCCGCGGTGACGGCGATGGTGGTCGTGGCCGTCGTCCCGCTGATGGTCAGGCTCTGCACACGCACCTGGCCGACGGAGGCGGGGCAGGTCACCGTGGCCGCACTCGTCGCCGTGCCGCCCGGGGCCGCGGGGTCGGTCGATGCCTCGAACGTGACCTTCTCGCCGCAGGGGCGGCGGGAGAAGGTGTGCGACAGCGTCCGCGTGTAGGTCGTCGCTCCGGACAGGCGGACCGTCTTCGTGCCGCCGCCCGCGGAGGGCGCGGAGAACCGCCCGGTGAGGTCGACCGGGCCGGTGCCGTCGGTGGTCACCGTGACGGTGGCCGTCACGGTCGCCGTCGCGGCCCCCGCAGCCCGGGCAAAGGACGCGGCAGAGGACACGACCGGTGCGCCGACCTTCACCGAGGTGACGGAGGTCGGGCACGCCGGCACCTTGGCCGTGGCGGTCCGGGTGCCGCCGGGCCAGGCGGGGCTGGTGGTCACGCTCATGCCCCAGGTGCCCGAGCAGACGCGGCCGAGACCGCCGGAGACGGTGCGCGTGTAGGTCGTCGCGCCGCTGAGGGGGAGCGTGCGGGTGGCGGTCACCGTGCCGTTCGCGGTGAAGCGCACGGTCAGGGTCACCTTGCCCGGCCCGCTCGTCCTGACGGTGACCGTGCCGGTGCCGGTGCCGGTCGCGCCGTGCGCACCCCTTCCTGTCCGGTACGACAGCCCGCCGACGTCCAGCTCGGCGACCGTCGTGAGCGAGGGCGAGGGCGAGGGCGAGGGGGATGGCGAGGGCGAGGGGGAGGCCGAGGGCGAGGGGGATGGCGAGGGCGAGGGCGTGGGGGACGCCGAGGGCGATGGCTTCACCGAGGGCGACGGCTTGGGGGAAGACACGGGAGACGGCATGGGGGACGGCATGGGAGATTCCGGATAGGTCACCACGGGTGTCTCCGACGGCGTCGCTTCGGGCGTCGCCTCCGATGTCGCCTCGGGCGTCTCGTCCGGCGTCCCCGTGGGCGTCTCGTCAGGTGTCTCGCTCGGTGTCGGGCTCGGGGTCGCGCTTGGGGTCTCCTCGGGGACGACCGGCGACGCGGACGCCGTGACGGGCACCGTGTTCCCCGCGTCCGTGCTCCCCGGGTCTGTGATCCGGGTGGCCGGCGACGTCGCGGCGGTGCGCGTCCCGGCCGAGCCGAGGGCGTACGCCCCGATGCCGCCGCCCGCGACCACCACCAGCGCGGCCCCGGCGGTGAGCAGGACGCCCTTGCTCCGCAGCGCCCGCAGTGACCGCAGCGTCGTGGTGAACAGCGAGGAGCCGGTCTCGGAGGGGCGCGTCGGGTTCAGCGGGAACGTCGCGGCGAGGGCGGCGGCGAGCGCGGCCAGCCTGCGACGGCCCCGCTCCTCCCAGTCCTGCCCGTACGCCGCCACGGCGGTCCGCTCCAGCTCGTAGACGAACGCGGCGGCGCTCGCCGACCGCAGCGCGGGATCCTTCGCCATGCCGCGCGCGACCAGGGGCCGCAGCGGCTCGGGGACCTCCTCGACCGGCACGGGCGCCGTCTGGTGCATGTGCCGGAGGACGGAGTGCTCGGTCGCCCGGTACGGCCGACGCCCGGTCAGGCACTCGAAGAAGACCGCGGTCGCGGCGTACACGTCGGACGCCGGCGAGGCGGCCGCGCCCGTCCACTGCTCGGGGGCCATGTACGGCGGGGTGCCGGCCGGGGAACCGGGGGCTCCTCCGGCCCGTACGGCGATGCCGAAGTCGGCGAGCTTGCTCGCCCCGTCGGTGGTGACCAGCACGTTCTCGGGCTTGTAGTCACGGTGGACGACGCCGGTCGCGTGCGCCGCGGCCAGGCCGAGCAGCGAGCCCTTGAGGACGGCGAGCGCGGCCTCGGCGCCCGTCGGGCCCTGCCTGCGCAGCAGCGCCCGCAGGGTGGGGCCGTCGACCAGTTCCATGACGATCGCGGCGCCCTGCTCGGTCTCCAGGTATTCGTAGAGCCGCACCACGTGGGGGTCGCTCAGCTCGACGAGCAGGCGGGCCTCCTCCCGGAAACGGGCGACGAACGCCTCGTCCCGGCGCAGGTCCTCCGACAGATACTTGATCGCGACCGGAGCGCCGGAGCGCTCGTGGACGGCGAGGACGACGCGGCCCCCGCCTCCGGCGCCCAGTTCACGCGTGACCGTGTAACCGGGCACATTCCAGTGCTCGGCGGAACTCATGCGGCCTCCCTGGTCGATGAAAGGTCGGTCGCAGTTTCGGCGAAACCGCTTGCAAACCGCTTACAGCCGCGGCTGCCGGTTCCCGATGTGCGGGGGAACCGGGATGCCGGGCGTGAGGCGCGGGTCGGGCTCGGGTGCGCCCCACGCCACGGTGAGGGGCAGCACACCCGCCCAGACGGGCAGGTCGTAGTCCTCCTCGTCGTCTTTCGGCGGTCCCTGCCGGACCTTCACCGACGCCTCCTCCAAGGACAGGGCGACCACGGCCGTCGCGGCCGTCTCCTTGCGGCCCGGCGGACGTACGACGTCCCACTGCCCGGGGGCGAGCTGCTCGGTGATGGCCCGCAGACCGGTGAGCTGTTCCTCGGGGTCGTCCACCACCCGGGCGAGGCCATAGACCATGGCGGACCGGTAGTTCACGGAGTGGTGGAAGGCGGAGCGCGCCAGCACGATCCCGTCGAGGTGGGTCACGGTGACGCAGACCGGGCCGCCGAGCGCGGCGCGCAGCGAGGTCGCGCCGGTGGAGCCGTGCAGATAGAGGGTGTCGCCGATCCGTCCATATCCGGTGGGGATCACCATGGGCGACCCGTCGGCCACCACGCCGAGATGACAGATGAGCCCGGCGTCGAGGATCGCGTAGAGGTCGGCGCGGTCGGTGCGGGCGCGGTCTTTCGCCCGTCGAAGGGTGGTGCGGGAGGTTGGGGAGAGCATGTCCGTTAAGTTAGGCCGAAGTGGACCGGTGGAGGACGTCCACTTGCGGGCCATATGGGGAGACCACTTTGCGCGTGACCATAGACCTGCCGCTGGCCGTGGACCGCGAGTGCCCGGTGCCGCTCGCCGTCCAGGTGGCCGATCAGTTACGCGAGGCCATGCGCACCGGCCGGCTCAGGGCGGGGGAGCGGCTGCCGTCCACGCGGGCCCTCGCCGCCCTGCTCCGGGTCAGCAGGACCGTCGCGACCGACGCCTACCAGCAGTTGTACGCCGAGGGGTGGCTGGACGGGCGGCACGGCTCGGGCACCTACGTGGCCGACGAGGCGCTGCCGTACGAGAAGCCTGCCGAGAGGTCCGCCGAGAAGCCGGCCGAGGCCCGCCGGGCCGAGCGTCGCGAGCCGCCGCCCCCGGGGGTGGTGGACCTGCGGGCGGGACGGCCGTGGGTGTTCGGTTATGACACTGCGGCCTGGCGGCGGGCCTGGCGTTCGGCCGGCGAGCTCGCGCTGAACGCGTTCCCCGACCCCTACGGCCACCCGGAGCTGCGCGAGCTGCTGGCGGACCACCTGCGCAGGGCCAGGGCCGTGCCGGTGGGCGCGGGCAACGTCATGGTCACCAGGGGCACCGGCAACGGTCTCGACCTGATCGCGGCCACGCTGCTCGGGCCGGGCACCCGGGCGGGCGTGGAGGAGCCCGGCTGGCGGGCCGCCCGGCGGATCTTCGCCTCCCGGGGGGCGGAGGTCGTGCCCTGCCCGGTGGACGAGCAGGGCGTGATCGTCGAGGCGCTCCCCGACGACCTGCGGGTGCTCTACACGACGCCCGCACACCAGTTCCCACTCGGCGGCAGGCTGCCGATCCCGCGCAGGGAGAAGCTGCTCGCCTGGGCGCGCAGGACCGGCGCGATCGTCGTCGAGGACGACTACGACGCCGAGTTCCGCTACGACGTCGCGCCGCTGCCCGCGCTCTACGGGCTCGACCCCGGGCGGGTGGTGCTGCTCGGCACGCTGTCGAAGTCGCTCGGTCCCGACGTCGGGCTCGGCTGGCTGGTCGCCCCCGCCGGCCTGCTCGACGCCGTGGCCGAGCGCAGGACGCAGCTCGCCGACCGCACGTCGGGGCCGGTCCAGCGAGCCGTGACGACCCTGCTGGAACGCGGTGACCTCGACCGGCACCTGCGCAGGATGCGGCTGGAGTACGCCCGCAGGAGGGAGACCATCGTCGAGGTGCTCGGGCCGTACGTGCGAGGCGACACGGCCGGGCTCCACGTCATGGTCCCCCTGCCCGCCGAAGTGGTCCCCGGCCTGGTGCGGCGGGCCGGGGAACGTGGCGTGCTCCTGGACACGGCCGAACCCCACCACATCGGGCCGCCTCGGGTGCACGGCCTCGTGCTGGGCTACGGCTCGGCGTCCCGGGCCGACGTACGGCGCGGGTGCATGGTGATCAGGGAGCTCATACCTCCTGCAGAAGCCTGAGCTCGCTTCGGGGCACGGGGACCTCCAGGTTGGGCGCCTCCTCGCCGATGATGCGGGCGATGTCGATCGATCCCGGGTCGCCTTCCCTTGTGCCGGGCACCTGGGAGTGGCCGAAGTGGCCGCCCCGTGCCCACAGCCGTTTGCTGCGTTCGGCGGTCAGGGAGTGCGGATAGGGCAGTGGAGGGCCGGCCGGCCATCGGCGCGGCACCTCCCACGAGTCGAGCCAGGCCAGGATGTCGTCCAGGCCGTCGAGTTTGGTGTCGGTGAACGGTTCCCTCGCCGAGCCGATGACTTGGATCTGCACGCAGATCCGTCCGTTCCTGCCGCGGTCCGCGGCGAGCCCGCCGCCCGCCCTGGTGGGCGGGAGCAACTGGACGATCTCTCCGGTCACCGGATTCCACACCAGGTGGGAGGGCCGGTGGAGCTGGACCAGCCGCTGGGCGACGGACCTGGCGGAGACCCCTTGGGGGTCGGCGGGCCAGATGAACCAGACGGTCCTCGGGGCTCCTCCGAGCATTGATCCGGAGTCCCCGGGGGAGGGAAGTCGGCTTGCGCCGGGCAGCCATGCTTGGGCCACAATGCCCCCTCAAATCCTCGGTCGCGTCGTTTTTCCCCTTTCAAACTTCCGCTGACACCTCGCGAATCCTGATTGTTACTGGCGAGTGCCAAAGTTCCAACAAGGGTGTAACAAATGGTGATTGTGTGGCGGATGCGTCAGGCAGAGGGCGTGGCGGCGGCCTCGCCGGCCGCGGACGGGCCGTCACCCGTCTCGCCGGACCCGCCGGACTCGCCCGGCTCATCCGGTGGCTGGGAGGAGGAGCCGCCGCCGGGGGGACGCGTGGGGCGGGTGGGGGCCGTCGTGGGCTCGGAGCTCCGGTCGGGCAGCGGGTCGGTGTCACCGTTCCCCTCCCGGCCGTCCCAGGTCATCCGGCACGAGGGCCGGCCGGCCGAGGACGTGAAGGTCACGATCCCTTTGCCCGCGACGCCCGGATCGACGACGGAGAGCGTGACCCGGCCGCTCGCGCCCGCGCGGAGCCTGCCGTGCCGGGGCGAGACCGTGATCCCGCCCGAGGCGACGGCCGTCCACTCGATCACGGCGTTGCGGGCGGCCAGCGTGATCGACGCGCCCGTGGCCGTGCCCAGGTCTCCGGGGCACAGCGCCGTCAGTGCCGGCTCGGGCGTACGCCGCGTGGAGGGGGAAGACGGCCGCGACCGCCCCGAGGGTGCGGTGTGGGGTGGGGCGGTCGCGGCCGATTGGGGGGAGTCGTTCGGTGGGGGTGTCTCGTCTCCGGGGGCGGCGGGCGTCGCCTCCGGCGGGCCGTTCCCCTCCCGGCCCAGCACGGGCTCTTCGGACGCTTCGGGCTCCTCGGGCTGTCCCGGGTCCTGCGGGGCCGCCGTCGGGGAGACGCGTATCGCTTCGAGCCGCTCGGCCGGGGCCTGACCGGAGACCAGCGCGAGCCCGCCGGCCGCGCCGAACACGCAGACGGCGGCGAACATGACGGGGGCGGTCCGCAGCGGGCGGGAGCGGACCCGTCTGCGCTCGTTCCGCCCGGGTTCTGTTCGCGCGTGCCCTGTTTGGGGGTGCCCTGTTTGGGGGTGCCCTGTTCGGGAGTGTGCTGTGCGCGCGGGTTCTGTGCGCCGGTGTTCCGCCCGTCTGCCGGTGGTCGCGGGGAAACCGCGCTGGTCGAACGCGGCGGTGGTGACGTCGTCACGCCGGTCGGCGTGGAGCGCCGATTCGATCACCCGGCGGCGCAGCGACAGCGGCGGGAAGGCGACGGGGATCATGTCGAGCAGCCGCCCGGCCGACACGTGCCTGCCCCGGCCCTCGCGGCAGATCTCACAGCCCGCGATGTGCTTGCTCAGCCGCTTGCGCAGCGGAGCGGCGAGAGGGCCGTCCTGCCAGGCGGCGCCCACGCCGTGGTCGACCAGGGCCGACAGCTCCGGGCAGTGCGCCCGGCCGACCCTGGCCAGCACGAGGGCCGCGGCGGCGTTCTCCAGGTGGTCGCGGGCCCGGGTGAGCCGCGCCGACACCTGCCGGGAGGAGAGCCCGAGAACCGACCCGACCTCGGCCGCCGTCAGGCCGTGCCGTACGGCGAGCTGGAGCACCTCGCGCTCATGGTCGGCGATCTCCCCGAGCGCCTCCCGCACCAGCGCGGCGAGCGGCGGGTCCGCGGACTCCGTCATCTCCATGACGGGCCCGGTGACCTGCGCCGCGCCCTTCCGGGTAGAACGGGTGGCGCTGTGGAACCGGGTCAGCGCGTACAGCCACGCCCGCAGCCGGGCCGGCTCCTTCAACCGGCCGGCGCAGCAGGACGCCGCCACGAGCGCGTCGTGCACCGCGCGCTCGGCCGTGTCGAGGTCGCGCACCAGCTCGTACGCGTAGTCGCTCAGCCGGTCGGCGTAGGCGTCGTACAGCGCGGCCGTGGCCTGGGCGTCCGCGCCGCCCCCGCGGCGCAGCGCCTCCAGCAGTCGGTGGTCGTCGGCTCGCCCGACGCCGGGCCATTCGGGCAACGAACATTCCTCCCCGTGTGACGGAACCTGGTCTCGCCGGTCCCCACACGAGTGGGACGCCGTCCCCTCTGGCGTCGTTTACGGGTCGCGGGGCCATGCCCAACGGGTATGACCTGCGAAAACAGCGACTGCTGTTACTGGAGTCTGCGGGCGATCCCCTTGAGGAAGATGTTCCGGATCTCCAGGATCGTCTGCGGGAAGTAGGCCGCGCCGCCGGTCGCCTTGGCGATGGAGGTCATCTGCGTGCGGTCCTCGTCCTTCTGGGTGTTGAACGAGATGATCAGGATGCTCACCGGCCGCTTGGGGTCGTAGGCGTCCTTCAGCTTGCGCAGGATCTCGGTGTTGGAGATGCCGCCGTTCGGGTCGTCGTTTCCGACGCCGTCGGTGAACAGCAGGATCGTGTTCACCTTGTCGGGCTCGTACTCCTTGGTCATCTTCTGGTACGCGGCCCACAGGGTGTCGTTCAGGCCGGTGTTGCCCGTGGGGATGGCCTTCGCCTGACGCAGGGCCTTCATGATCACGTCGCGGCGGGTCACCCCGTTGATCTGCTGGGCCAGCGGCCCGATCTGCACGACGGGCTTCCAGTCGACGCCCGGGCCGCGGAGGGTGTCGGAGAAGGCCCAGATGCCGATCTCGGCCTTGTCGGGGAACAGCTTCAGGCCCTCGACGGTGAGGTCGGTGATCGCGCGCATCCGGCTGACGCCGCTCTTGTCGGCGGGCAGCGCCATGGTCCCGGAGATGTCGATGAGGGCGAGCAGCCGGGTGCCGAGCTTGATCTGCTGCCACGCCTGCGCGAGGCGGGTGACGGTCGCGGAGTCGGGCAGCGGGATCGCGGCCGGCTTCTTCGCGCTGACGCCGTTGTCGGGCTTCAGCAGGCTGCCGCCCTTGCCGTCCGGTGCACGGAAGCCGAAGTCCTGCACGGTCTTCCTGCCGCTGGGCGAGGTCACCTCGGTCGCGAGGGCCTGCGCGGCCTTGCGCGTCGCGGCGTCCTTCGTCGTGACGATGATCGGGTAGTCGAGGCTGATCGTGCCCTCGGCCGGATAGAGCGCGACCGCCGGGTTCGATGGGGTCGTCGTCGTGTTGTAGGACCACACGGCCTGCTCGGACGTCACGCCGACGGGGATGCGGGCCGCGGCCTTGGTCAGCGTGGCGAACATGCTGTCGGGGGTCGAGACGGTGGACTCCGACAACTGGCGCAGCACGCCGACGAGCGTCTCCTCGCTGCCGCCTCCCTGCTTGAGCACGGCGGCCCCGGCCAGCAGCGCGCCGAGACCGGCGGCGTTCTGCGTGGGGTCGAGCGCGAGCACGCGCACCTTCCGCGCCAGGCCGTCGGGGTTGGCGGCGTTGGCCGCGCTCATCAGGCCGGTCCAGCTCGGGCTGAAGGCCGACTGGAGCTTGTCCGCGCCGGTCTTGGACGCGGCCAGCACGACGGGGGTGCTCGCGGCGTACCCGGCGGGTTCGGGCGCGTTCTTGACGCCGCTCAGCCACAGGCTGGAGTCGGGGATCCACAGGTCGGGGTCGATCTTGCCGTTGGTGGGACCGGTGCCCGCCATCGCGTTGGCGACGTCGGACGAGTCGGCGGCCTTGACCGTGACGGCGACGCACCTGCCGTCGACGGTCCTGCCCGACTTGCCGAACTTCGTGGCGATCTTCTGGACGGCGGGCTCGATGTCGGGCGCGGCGACGACCGAGAGTTCGACCTTCTCTCCGGCGCAGCCCGGGCTCTTGTTCACCACCACGTAGGCGGCGACGCCGAGGAGGACGGCGAGGGCGACCGCTCCGGCCAGCGGGACGAACACCGTCCCCCGCCCGGCGCGCCGCCGTGGCGGCGGGGGCTCGTACCGGGGGTCGAAGCCGCCATCGAGTTCGTCTGTGCGGTGTCGTCCGCCCACGGTGCTCTCTCCGGATATCGACGGGCCGTAACAGGTTTACGGAACGATACTGGCAAAAGGCACATCTTGTGCCAGGGTGCACAGACTGGGTGTACGGAGCGGGTGTGCGGGAGCGTTCGGCCTGGCCGTACGCTGAGGGCCGTGGTCATCCCGGTGGAGGACGCGGCGGATCCGCGCCTGTCGGACTACGTCCGGCTGCGCGACGTCGATCTGCGCAAGAGCGTCGAGAGCGAGCGCGGGCTGTTCGTCGCCGAGGGCGAGAAGGTCATCAGGCGGGCGATCGGCGCGGGCCACCCGGTGCGTTCCGTGCTGACCACGGCCAAGTGGCTCGACGCGCTGGCCGACGTCGTCGGCGACGCCACCGTCTATGTGGTCTCCGACCGGGTGATGGAGGGCATCACCGGCTTCCAGGTGCATCGCGGCGCGCTCGCCGCGATGGAGCGCACCCCGCTTCCCTCGGTCGGCGAGCTCCTCGCGGACGCGGGGGCGAGGATCCTCGTGCTGGAGGACCTGGTCGACCACGGCAACGTGGGGGCGATCTTCCGCTGCGCGGCGGCGCTCGGCGTCGGCGGGATCGTGCTGTCGCCGCGCTGCGCCGACCCCCTCTATCGCCGCGCCGTCAAGGTGTCGATGGGGGCGGTGTTCGCCATCCCGTACGCCCGGATGACCGACTGGCACGGCGGCCTGGCGGAGCTCAGGGCGGCCGGTTTCCGCCTGCTCGCGCTCACGCCCGACCAGTCGGCCGTGCCGCTGGACAAGGCCCCGCTGTCCGGCCGGGTCGCGCTGATGCTCGGCTCGGAAGGCGACGGGCTGTCGTCCCACTGGCTGCACGAGGCCGACGAGCCCGTCTGCATCCCGATGAGCGCACGGGCGATGGACCTCGGCGTCGACTCCCTGAACGTGGTGGCCGCCGCGGCCATCGCCTGCCACGGCCTGCTCAGGAGAGAATGACCCCGGCCCCTTCCATGACCTCTCCGCCAGGCCCTCCCGCAGCCCCTCCGCCAGCCCCTTCAGCGACCCCTTCAGTGGCCCAGTCGAGCAGCCTGCGCGCCGTCGCGAACCTGGCCCTGTCGCTGCGCTCGCCCAGCACGACCCCGACGTACGTGCGCCCGTCGCGGACGGCGGCGAACGACAGGCAGTAGCCGGCCTGGTTGGTGAAGCCGGTCTTCAGCCCCACCGCGCCGTCGCGCAGCAGGTCGTTGGTGTTGCGCCACACGTGCACCCGGTGGTGGGCCGACTTCCCGACCACCCGCTTGGGCGTCTTGGCGACGGTCGCGATCACGGGGTCGCGCAGCACCGCGGCGGCCAGCGTCGCCTGGTCGCGGGCGGTGGAGTACGCCTTCGAGGGCAGCCCGTCGGGGTTGGCGTAGCGGGTGTCGCGCAGCCCGAGACGCCGGGCCGCGGCGTTCATCTTGGCGACGAACTTCGCCGTCCCCGGGCCGTACTTCTCGGCCAGGGCGTGCGCGGCGTCGGCTCCCGAGGGGAGCATGAGCCCGTAGAGCAGGTCGCGCACGGTGAGCCGCTCGCCCGCCCGCAGGCCCGCCGTCGTGGCCCCGCCGGCCACCGCGTGCCGTACGTCGGCCTGCTTGATGGTCACCACATCGTCGAGGCGGGCCTGCCGCCGCACCACGTAGGCGGTCATGACCTTGGTCAGGCTCGCTATCGGCACCCGGCGCGTCTCGCGCTTGGCGAACTGGACCGTTCCGTGCGCTCCGTGCGCTCCGTGTGCTCCGTGCGCTCCGTCCGTGATGTCCACCAGGTAGGCCTCCCTGGCGGTGACCGACGGCTTCTCCGCGGCCTGAGCGGGCCCTGCCTGAGCGGGCCCTGCCTGAGCGGGCCCTGCCTGAGCGGGCGCCGCCGTGAGCCCTGTCGCGGCCCCCGCCGTGACGAGGGCGGCGGCCAGCGCGATGAGTACCCCGTTACGCATCCCGACATGATCGCACGGCCTCGGGCGCGGCGGGCGCGTCCCCGCCGCGGCCCCTCCTCCTGCGGCGCCGTACGAGGAGGGCGACGGCCACGGCGATGACGGCGACGACGGCGGCGGCCAGCACGGGGGAGCGGGCCGCCAGCGACAGCCAGGCCCACAGGAGCGAATAGAGGCCGAAGGAGGTCACCGGCACCCAGGTCAGGCAGCCGAGCGCGCTGGCCGTCACATACCAGCGGTAGTCCACCCGAAGAGCCCCCGCGACCCACGGCAGCGTGTGCCGCAGGCCGGGCACCCAGAAGCAGCCGTAGACGGCGAGCGCGCCCCACCGGCGCACGACGTTCTCCACGCGTTCGATCCGCTCCCGGCCGATCCTGCGGCCCACCCGGGAGCGGTAGAGCGCCTCGCCGAGCCGGCGGCCGACCCAGTAGTACACCTGGAACGCGCCGAAAAGGGCGACCGCGCCGACCGCGACGACCAGCCACAGAGGAAGGCCGAACACGGAGGCGGCCGTGGGGTCAGGGATCCTCACGTGCTCTCACCGCCGGTCATGGGGGCAGTCATCAGGCCAGCCTCACCTTAGCGTCCCGGCTCGCGCCGATTGCAAGCGAATGTCAACCGGCGATCAATTCGTCCTATGTACACCTGAGGGCACGAGAGGCGACGGGTTCGTGATGCGACAGGGGCCTTTGCGAACTCCGCCCCTCTGCTCCCTGCCCGCCCGCTCGCCCGCCCGCTCACCTGTTCGCGAGCGCCCCGCGGGCCTCGGCGACCCAGCGGGGCACGCCCACCCGCTCGGCCACGGCCAGCGCCTTCTCGTAGTGGTCGCGGGCCGGCAGGCCGAGCCGTACGGCGAGGTCGCCGAGCGTCTTCGCCACCGGCCACAGGGCGACCACACCGGTGCCGGCCCCGGCGATGCGGTCGCGGAACGGCGCGAGCTTCTCGTACGCCTCCCGCATCCGGCCCTCGTCGTCCAGCAGCATCCCGGCGAGGGCCCGCCAGATGAGCGCGAGCTCGTAGAGGAAGTCGGTGCGGACCGGTTCCCGGCTCGCGGCCACCACCTGTGCGTCCCTGATGTGCCCGGCCGAGGCGAGCGCCACGGCGTAGGCGTCGAGCGTCCACTTCGCGCCGCGCTGGTGCGCCTCGCCCAGCGGCTCGGCCATCTCGGCGGCCCGCCCGTCCACCAGGTGGAGGCAGAACGTGGCGATCAGCGGCAGGTCCTGGCGGCCTTCGAGCATGCCGGCCCGCGCGGTCAGCCGCGCCGCGTTGCGGTAGGCCCGCTCGGCCCCGGCGTAGTCACCGGTGATCATCAGCCGCTGCCCGGCGTACCACGCGCCGACCGCCGCCGGGGCGGGCAGGGCGTACTGCCGCCCGAGGCGCTCGGCCTGCGCGAGGTGCTCGTCGGCCTCGGCGAAGTCGCCCCGGGCCGCCGCGCACTCCAGCAACACGAGGTGCGCCAGCGTCTGCACCGCGATCTGGCCCGACTCGGCCCCGACCCGCAGCAGCTCACGGCCGATGGTCTCGCGCTCGTCCACCTGCGTCAGCGTGTAGGACTGCCGCAGCCGCCCGCTCAGCGCCATCGCCAGCAGCGCGGGGTCGCCGCTCGACCTGGCCAGCTCCTCGGCCTCCAGCGACGCCTGGTAGCCGCGCTCGGTGGCCGATCCCTCCAGCTCCAGGGCCAGCGTCGCGAGCAGGCTGGCCCGCAGCGACTGCTCGCCCTCCGGCAGCTCGACGAGCGCCTTCTCGGTGACGTCGACGATCTCCCAGGCCGTACGGGTGAAGTCGCGGGCGATGCCCTTGTGCGGCACCGCGAGCGCCGCCGCGACCCGGGCGGTCAGCTCCAGATCGCCGAGGGGCAGCGCGACCGACATCGCCTCACCCCGATGCGCACGGGCGGCGGTCATGTCCCCGCACAGCGCCAGCGCCCTGATCAGCCGCAGCTGCAGCTCCAGCCGGTCACGCGCCGGTCCCCGGCCCGCGTGAGCACGGTCGAAGGCGGCGATGGCCTGCTGCCAGAGCGTCGCGGCCTCCCGGTGGGCGAACCTGCGCTCGGCCTGCTCGGCCGCCAGACCGGCATACCGTACGGCCTTCGCGGCCGTCTCCACCGTGCCCGCCGCGTCGTAGTGGTGGGCCAGCGCCGCCACGTCGTTCGGGCTGCGCTGCTCGATCACCGAGGCGACCGCGGCGTGCAGCCGCGAACGGCGCAGCCGGGAGGCGTCCGAATAGATCGTGTCCCTGACCAGGTCGTGGTCGAACCTGAGCAGGCCGGGGCCCGGCTCGGTCACCAGCCCGGCGAGCAGGGCCGCCTCGACCGCGTCCACCACGGCGTCCTCGTCGCCCGAGACGTCGACCAGGACGTCCACGTCCACGTCGCGGCCGATCACGGCGGCCTGCAGCAACACCTGCTGGGCCCGCTCGGGCAGCCGGGCGATCCGCCGCCGCAGCACGTCGCGCACGCCCGACGGCACCTCGGAGATGTCGGCCTCGGCCTCGAACAGCCGGGCCGTCTCCTTGACGAAGAACGGGTTGCCCCCGGCCCGCTCGACGATCGTGCTGACGACCTCGTCGTCCACCTCGTGCACGCAGGTCGCCCGCACGAGCTCCGCGACCGCGGCGTCGTCGAGGCCGCCGAGCCCGACGCGTACGGGATCGAGCCGGGCCAGCGCGGCCAGCACGTCCTGCTGCTGGTCGTTCAGCTCGCCGTCGCGGCAGGTCACCACGACGAGCACGCGGCTGGCCGCGAGCAGGCTGGGCAGCGCGCGCAGCAGCGCGAGCGTCTGGTCGTCGGCCCAGTGCAGGTCTTCCAGGAGGATCAGTAGCGGGGCCTCGCGCGCCACGGCCGACAGGTAGCCGCCGACGGCCCGGTGCAGCCGGAAACTGCCCGCCGCCTCGTCGTCGGCGATGTCGGGGGCGGTGTCGTCGAGCAGCGGCGCCAGCAGCGCGGCGTACTCGCCCGCGCCCCTGCGCGCGACCAGGCCGCGCAGCACCTCGACCCAGGCCCAGCCGGGCGGGGTCGCCGTGCTGTCGGGGCAGCCTCCGGTCGCCCCGATCCAGCCGTCGCCCTCCAGGCGTTCGAACAGCCGCCGCACCAGCGTCGTCTTTCCCGCACCGGGGTCGCCGCTGACCACCGCGACGGTGAACCGGCCAGCCTGGGCGCGGGGCGCGGCGGCGGTGAGCGCGGCCAGCTCGGCGTCACGGCCCACGAACGGCTCGGGCTCCAGCGGCGGGGCGTCGCCGGTGGCGACCGGCCGGGGCGGCCAGGTCGCGGAGATCTCCACGGGCCGCCGGGGCGCGGGAAGCACGAGGTCGAGCCCGGGGTCCTGCGACAGGATGTCCGACTCCAGCTTCCGCAGCGCCGGCCCGGGGTCGATGCCCAGCTCGTCGGACAGGATCGTGCGGGCCCGGCGCAGCGCGGCGAGCGCGTCGCCCTGCCGCCCGCACCGGTAGAGCCCGAGCGCGAGCAGCCGCCAGCCCTCCTCACGCAGGGGGTGCTGGGTGGTCAGCGCCTCGAGGTCGGGCACGGTCTCGGCGTGCAGGCCCATGCGCAGCCCGGCGTCGGCGTGCCGCTCCCTGGCCACCAGGCGCAGCTCGCTGAGCCGCGCCACCTCAGCCTCCGCCCAGGGCTGATCGGCGAAGTCCGAGTAAGGCGTGCCCTCCCACAGCGCGAGCGCGGTGTCGAGCCGTGCCCGGGCGGCCTGGGGGCTGTCGTCCATCCGCTCCCCGGCCGAGCGGACCATCGCCTCGAAGCGCAGCGCGTCCACCTGCTCCGGCGCGGCGCGCAGGGCGTATCCCGACGCGACGGTCACGAGCAGGCGGTTGGGCCCGCCGCGCGGCCGGTTGGGCTCCAGCACGCGGCGCAGCCGGGAGATGTAGACCTGTAACCCCGACTGGGCGCCCTTCGCGGCGTCGTCGTCCCACAGGTCGAACAGCAGGGTGTCGACGGGCACGACCTGGCCGCGCGCCACGAGCAGGCGGGCCAGCACCGCGCGCTGCCGCAGCCCGCCGAGATCGAGCTCGTGGGTGCCGTCGTGCGCCCCCACCGGTCCGAGGACCCGGAACGTCACCGGGCTCGTCGGGGGGCTCATCGGGCGTTCCTCCGCTCTCGCACGTCGTGCCTGCCGGCCGCCGCTCGTCGTCCTGTCTCAGGCGTCACCGTATGCGCGCCCGCGAAGGGGCACAAGGCATTCACCAACCCGGACACCCTCACCTTCTCGCCCCGCGAGTGTAGGAGATCGGCAGGGTGACCCGCAGTTGATCAGCGGACCCGGGTGGGGTCCGGGGAGACGGCCGGTTCCGCCTCGGCGGAGGCGGCGCGGGCCTCCCGCCTGCGCAGCAGGGACCAGCCGCCGAGCGCCAGCCCGCCCCAGGGGATCTCGATGGTGTAGGTCCAGAATCCGAACAGCACGGCGGCCGCGGTGGCCCCGCCCGCGGGCTGGCCGAACGCCCCGATCAGCAGCGTCGCGACGCCCCCTTCCATGATCCCCGCTCCGCTCGGCGTGACGAGGGCGGTGGTGAGGACACGGCTGAGCGCGAAGACGGCGACGGTCTCGGCCGGCCCCGGGTAGGAGCCCGTGGCGACCAGGCAGGCGGCCATGATCAGGCACTGCAACGCGAGGAAGGCGACCATCCCGAGCGACAGGCCCGCCCACCGGCTGTGGATGATCTCGGCCGTGTCCCTGCGCAGCCGTTCGATGGCCGCCGACGCCGCGTGCTCCGCCGGGCGGAACCGCCGGGGCGCGAGCCGTACGATCCCGTCGAGGACGCGGCCGAGGACGGCGGCGGCGCGGTCCCAGTAGAGCGCCGTGGCGACGACGGCGACGAGCACGAGGATCGAGACGGCCCCGACCCAGCCCGCCTTGGCGACCGTGGGATTGGTGGCCTTGCCCGCCATGAGCAGGCACACGATCCCCACGGCGGGCAGGATGAACCGGAACAGCGAGTTCCAGATGCCGGTGACCAGCGTGTAGACGACGATCGGCCGGTTGGCGAAGCCCCAGCCGCGGGTCATGCCGAACGTCAGGGCCACGCCCGCCGCGCCGCCGAACGGCAGCAGGTTGCTGACCGCGCTGCCCGCCGCATTGAGCGTGAGCGCCTGCATGTGCGTGAGCCCGGGCAGTGCGGAGGTCATCACGAACGTGTACGCGTACAGGCTCGCCAGCCACAGGATCGTCATCAGCGCGATCGTCTGCCAGCCGAGGCCGCCGAACTCGTGGCCGATCTCCGTCCAGCTCACGGTGGCGCCGGTCAGGGTGTGCACGATCTGCGGGAGATAGATCACCAGTGCTGTGGCCAGCCCGAGCGACACCACGGACAGCGCGATCTGCAGCCACTTCCTGTTCACCCGCGTACGCCCCCAAGTCCGGTTGCCGGTCCCCTCCAGTCTGCCGGTCCCCGGAGGTGCCGGGCTCCTCCTGGGGGAGGAGTAAGCCCTTAAGGGATGTGCGGGCCGCCGTCGAAGGGGTGCCGCAGGCGGGTGCCGCGGGGCAGGCCGCGGCGCACGTACCACTCGGTGCCGAAGACGAACCGGTAGGCGGGCCCGGGGATCTTCAGCATCGCGCCCAGCGTGCGGTCGCCGTCGCCGCCGGTGGCCTGGGTGGCGTGGGCCGCCATCGCCGCCCGCTTGGCCTTGGCGTACTTGCGCACGTTGACGCGGTGGGTGATCGCGTCGCGGGGCGAGTAGGCCCGTTCGAAGCTCCGCACGTCGATCGCCGGGTAGAACCGGGAGGCCAGCCGCACACCCTTGAGCAGGAGGTCGCGGTCGACCGTCGCCTCCAGCACGATGGGCGTCCCGGCGATCTCGGCGGCCCGGCTGCCGACCCGGTAGACCTGCACGTGGTCGGGGTGGCCGTAGCCGCCGGCCGGGTCGTAGATCGTGAGCAGGTCGGCCGTCTCCTCCTTGAGCACCGAGGCCAGCCGCTGCGCCGCCTCCTCGACGTCGGCGTCGATGAACGCGTTGTCCGGCCGGTCGTCGGCCACGCCGCCGTCGATCGCCAGGCCGGAGTCGCCGTAGCCGAGCAGCACGACCCGGGCGCAGCCCAGGGCCGCCGCCGAGCGGTGCAGCTCGTCCATGCGGGCCCTGCCGAGCTCCTCGCCGTGCGGGAGGTCGGCGAGGCCGCGCTCACCGGCCGTCGCGACGACGAGCACCACGCGGTGCCCCTCGTTGGCCAGCATTGCCATGGTCCCGGCGGTCAGCAGCGCCTCGTCGTCGGGATGGGCGTGGAAGAACACCGCCGTCCTCATCGCGCCCCACGGAACGTCGTCATCGCGTGCTCCACTCGTCTGCGCCGCCGGTTCCGCCCATGATCCCACGTGGCCCGGGTCGCGTGACGTCGCCCTCCCCCTGAGCAGTCCGAATAGGCACGCGGTTTGATGGGCGTGGCGGGCTCTGTCAGGCTGACCCGGTGAGGATTCTTCACGTCAGCGACTGCTATCTGCCGCGGCTCGGGGGGATCGAGGTGCAGGTCGCCGACCTCGTCAGGGCTCAGCGCGAGGCGGGCCACACGGTCGAGGTGGTGACGGCGACGCCGGGGGAGCGGCTGCCGGGGGTGCACCGGGTGGTCGCGAACCTCCCGTTCGACCTGCCGGTCCATCCGCGCGGCACGGCCCACCTTCTCCGGATCATGAGGAGCGGCCGGTTCGACGTGGTACACGTCCACACGGGGGCCGTCTCGCCGTT
The DNA here is from genome assembly GCF_008033685.1 of Microbispora sp. CSR-4. Lineage (NCBI taxonomy): Bacteria > Bacillati > Actinomycetota > Actinomycetes > Streptosporangiales > Streptosporangiaceae > Microbispora > Microbispora sp. CSR-4. Next base: position 79,737 of record NZ_VJVX01000021.1, on the reverse strand, counting down.
CGCGTGGATGGGCGTGCAGGCGGCGGTCCGGTCCGGGCTGCCGGTGGTCGCGACCGTCCACAGCATGTGGGATCCGGTCACCCGCGGCGTCTACCGGGCGCTCCAGGCGGCCTTCGGGTGGCGGCGCTGGGGCCTGGTCCTCACCGCCGTCAGCGAGGCCGCCGCGCGACCGATCCGCGCCGTGGCCGGGCCCCGCGTGCCCGTGCAGGTGGTGTCGAACGGCCTGGACGTGACCTCATGGCGGCCCGAGCCCGGCCCGTCACAGCCCGGCCCGGCGCAGTCCGGCCCGTCACAGTCGGGCACGTCACAGTCGGGCACGTCACAGTCGGGCACGGCACAGTCCGGCTCGGCTCGGCTCGGTTCCGTACGGGACGGTGTGCAGGACGCCGGGGACGCGGCGGTGCACGTGGTGGCGGTCGGCAGGCTGGCGCCGCGCAAGCAGCCGTTGCGCCTGCTCAAGCTGCTGGAGACGGCCCGCGACAGGGTGCCGAGGGACATCGCGATGCGCGCGACGATCGTGGGCGACGGACCGGCCCGCGGGCGCATGGAGCGCTACCTGCGGGCGCGCCGGATGAGCTGGGTGTCGCTGCCGGGCAGGTACAGCCGGGAGCAGATCAAGGACCTGCTGGCCGTGGCCGACGTGTTCGTGGCCCCGGCGCCGCGCGAGTCGTTCGGCCTGGCCGCGCTGGAGGCCCGCGCGGCCGGCGTGCCGGTGGTCGCGCGGGCGCAGAGCGGCGTGGCCGACTTCGTCAGGCCGGGCAAGGAGGGCCTGCTGGGCCGCACGTTCGACGACCTCGTCGCCTCGGTCGTACGGCTGGCCCGCGACTCCGCCCTGCGCCGGTCGATCGCCGAGCACAACAGGGAGACGGAGCCGGTCCGGTGCTCCTGGCCCGCCGTGCTCGAGGGCTTCGCCCACTGCTACGAGCTGGCCGGACGCTGATCCGGAGCCATCGGGGTTAGTAGGGGAGGACCCTTCCCGAGGGGGTGCGCAGGTCGATCGGGGCGGGAACTCTCGGCGGCCGCGGTCGCGGCACGATCTGCACCTTCTTCATCGGGGCCCTCCTTTCGGCGGGGTCCGTCAGCTGGTGCCTTCATGATTCCCATGAATCGGCCGAGATTATCCTCCGGTCGCCAGTTCTTGTTCTTGTAACATTCGCCGCCCGGTCATCCGCGCGCCGCGGACGGCCCGGCGGCGGCGGCCCGCGCGCCGGCGGGGTCCCGCGCCGGGTCCGCGTCGCGTGTGCGTCGCGTGTGCGTCGCGTGTGCGCCGCGTGTGCGCCGCGTGTGTGCTTGGGCCCGCGCCGACGCCGCGTCGGCTGTGTGCCGGCTCTGTGCCGGCTCTGTGCCGGCTCTGTGCCGACGCCGCACCGACGCCGCACCGTGCGATCAAGATCTATCTGATAAGCGCGGCGTGCTCGATTTGGTGGCGTTTAGCGAGCGCCCTCTCGATGTGCTGCTCCATGATCCGCGCACGTTCGTGATCTCCCTGCCGGGCGCTGGCGGCGGCGAGATTACGGACCACCCGGAGTACGGCCCCCGCCACTTCCTGCAGATGCGTTTCCCGATGCCAGGTATCGCTGAGCGGATCGAGGCCGAGCACATTCAGCATGGCCCGCACCGATCGGCATTTCCCGGCCGCCCGTTCGCGATCTCCGGACGCCAGCGCGGCGTTGCCTTCGGCCACCGCGCCGTGGACGGCCGCGAGGGCCTGCGGCACGTTCAGGTCGTTGTCCATGGCCTCGCTGAACTGCGGGGGAAGGGGCGCGGCGGCGTCGGAGGCCACCCGCAGCACGAACCTCTCGATCCGCCGGTAGGCCGCCGCCGCCTCGTCCAGGGCGTCGGGGCTGAATTCCACCGGCGACCGGTAATGGGCCGCCGCCAGGTAATAACGGAGTTCGGCCGGCCGCACCCGGTCGAGCAGGGCGGGGACGGCCAGCGGGTTGCGCTGGTGTTTACGTATCTTCTCGCCCCGGTGCGTCACCGGCCCGTTGTGCAGCCAGAATCGCGCGAACGAGTCCCCTGCGGCCCGTGACTGCGCCATTTCGTTTTCATGGTGCGGAAATATGAGATTTGCCCCGCCGCCGTGGATGTCGAATTCCGTGCCCAGATATCTGCGGGCCATCGCGGAACACTCCAGATGCCACCCCGGGCGCCCCTCGCCCCAGGGTGAGTTCCACACCGGCTCGCCGGGTTTGGCGCTCTTCCACAACGCGAAATCGCGTGGATCGCGTTTTCCGTGCTCGTTCTCCTCGGTCGCCCGCAGATGCCTCGCCTGCTGCCGGGAAAGGGATCCGTAATGCGGGTAGGTGCCGACCGAGAAATAGACGTTGCCGTCGGACTCGTACGCGTGCCCGGAGGCGACGAGCTGCTCGACCATCTCGATCATCTCCGGGATGTGCCCCGTCGCCCGCGGCTCCACGCTGGGCGGAAGGCAGCCCAGGGCGGTGTAGGTGCGGACGAAGGCGCGGTGGACGGGATCGGTGATCCGCCACCAGGGAACCCCCTCGGAAATGGCCCTGTGGATTATCTTGTCCTCGATGTCGGTGACGTTCCGGCAGAGCAGGACCTCATATCCGCTGTTTTTCAGCCAGCGGTGCAGGATGTCGAAATTCACCTGCGATCTGAGTTGCCCCACGTGCGGCGGAACGACGACGGTGGGACCGCAGAGATAAATCGACACAGTTCCGGGAATTCGGGGGACGAAATCGCGGACGGCGCGGCGATGCGTATCGTATAGGCGAAGACCCACCTAGCCGAGGGTAAGCGACTTATCCGCTCGCTGTCGATAGCGCGGAGCGACCCCGCGCCGCACACCGGGAAATGGCGATTGTGAGGCCGGGGAATAAGGACGATCCGCCCGCTGGTTGGTGCGGGCATGGAGCCGACGAAACGGGGCCGTGTCCGGGTGGAGACGACGGCCAAGCGCGTGCGCGTCTACGTCGAGGGCAGGGCGGTGGCCGACACCACCAGGGCCCTGCTGGTCTGGGAGGTTCCCTACTACCCGACGTACTACTTCCCGGCGGACGACGTCCGCATGGAGGAGCTGAAGGCCACCGGGGAGACGCGGCACTCGCCGAGCAGGGGCGACGCGGTGGTCCACGACGTGGCCGGCCGGGCGGGCGCCGCCCTCGTGTACGGGGACGACGCGCCGCTCGATCAGATCCGGGGCCACGTCCGCTTCGACTGGGACGCGATGGACAACTGGTTCGAGGAGGACGAGGAGGTCTTCGTCCACCCCCGCGACCCGTACACGCGGGTGGACATCCTGCCCAGCTCGCGCCACGTCCGGGTGGAGGTGGGCGGCGTGACCGTGGCCGACTCGCACAACCCGCGCATCCTGTTCGAGACCGGTCTGCCCCCGCGTTACTACCTGCCGAAGACCGATGTGCGGCTGGACCTGCTGCGCCCGTCCGAGACCGTGACGCACTGCCCGTACAAGGGCCGCGCGGTGTACTGGTCGGTCGGCGAGGAGGAGTCCGGCAGGGACCTCGTCTGGTCGTATCCCACGCCGCTCCCGGAGTCGCAGAAGATCGCCGGGCTCGTCGCCTTCTACGACGAGAAGGTGGACGTGTACGTCGACGGCGTTCTCCAGGACCGCCCGAAGTCGAAGTTCGCCTGACCGCCTCGCCACCGGTCAGCCGAGGTCCACCTCTCGTGGGAGGTCCTTGTGCCGGGGGAACTCGACGTCGTCGTCCCAGTCGGGGTCCGCGAGGAGGAAGCGGACGAAGCCGGGGGCGTCTTCGTGCCACTCGGTCACAGCGGTGCGCCTGTCCAGCCTGTCCGGCCTGTCCTGACGGAACTGTAGGCGGCCGTCAGGCGGCGGTGCGGGCGATCCGGTGCTGTGGCCCGGATGGCCCAGCGGCGGATCAGCGGCGGATCAGCGGCGGATCAGCGGCGGATCAGCGGCGGATCAGCGGCGGATCAGCGGCGGATGACGTGGAGGACGCTGGCGATGCGCTCGGCGGCGGTGACCACGTCGGAGGCGTGCCCGATCCGGCCGGCCCACGACAGCCAGTACCACCACTCGCCGTCGCTGGCGTTGGACGCGAGCACGTCCTCGGCCATCGTGGGCTCCATGGGGTTGATGACGCGCAGACGTGGATAGAGACCGGCCGGCGCCGTCAGGCGCACCTGGAAGGAGTGGGCCTCGAGCTGCGCGGCGAGCCGCTCCAGGTGGTCCATCGCCTCGCTGCGGTCTACCGTCGTCATGGTCAGCCTCCGGGAACGTCAGGACCTATCACCGGAAAGGGTGAACCCGCAACGACCCACCGGCAATCGCGCCGATTCGCCGAAACCGTGCAACAACCAGGGAATTCGCCCGGTTTCCGTGGAACACCCGCGGGTTCGGGAACACGAAGGGATAACAGTCCCGGGGGGTTGGGTGCCTGCGTGTTTACCTTGGGGAAACAACCGTAAACGGGGACCGCTTCACCAGTGGAGGGCGTGCACATGGCCCGCGGAGAGCACTCACCCGCTTGCGCGCGTCGTTGGCGCGAACAGGCACAGGCACGGCAGTGGACGCTGTGGCAGACCGTCCAGGCGATCCACGGATGCTGCGGCGTCAGCCTGCTGAAGGCGCACCGGCTCGGCCGCGGATGGTCGGCCCGGCAGGCGATCGAGGAGCTGGAGCAGCTCTGCGAGCAGCAGAATCTCGGCCACCCGCGAGCGAGCATCGACCTGCTGAACGCCTGGGAGAACAACCGGGCCCGCCCGCGCCCCCAGACCATCGACCTGCTGGCCCGGCTCTACCGGGCCAACGCCGTACGGCTCGGCCTGGCCGCCGACTACTGCGAGGACACGGGCGGGCAGAAGATCGTCGTGGTGGGGCCGGGCCAGACCGGTGAGCAGACCCGCGCCGAGGACCCGGCCGCCGACGACGCGGAGCGCCGGGCGATGTTCCACCAGGCGATGCTCATGGGCACGCCGAGCGGCCGGTTCTTCGCGGAGATCGAGAGCCTGCGCCACGACCTCGACCGCACGCTGGCCGCGGGCACGGTGAGCGAGGACCAGCTCGACCGGCTCGACGAGCAGGTGCTGCGCTACCGCAGGGAGTACATGACGACCCCGCCGACGCCGATGCTCTGCCGGGTCATGCTGGAGATCTCCGACGTGCGCCGGCTGAGCGCGGTCCGCCAGCCGTCGTCGGTGCAGCGCCGCCTGCTCACCGCGACCACGATGCTCACCCTGCTCGCCGCCGACGCGCTGATGAAGCTGGGCGACACCCGCCAGGCCCACGCCTGGTACGGCACCGCCCGCGCCGCCTCCGACGACGTGGGCGATCTGCGGCTGCGGGCGCTCGTGCGGGCACAGCAGACGATGCTTCTCTACTACTACGGCGACCTGAACGAGACCGTGCGGCTGGCCCGCGAGGCGCGGACGCTGGCCGGCTCGGCCCCCAGCTCGCCCGCGGCGCTGGCGGCGGCGGCCGAGGCCCGCGCGCTGGCCAGGATGGGCGACGGCAAGGCCGCCAGGACCGCGCTCGCCGAGGCGGAGCAGATCTTCGCCCGCATGCGCGGCATCAGCCAGGACGACCTGGCCTTCGTCTTCACGGAAAAGCGGATGAAGTTCTACCGCACCGGCACCCTGATCGAGCTGGGGGACGCCCAGCAGGTGCAGGGCATCGACGGGTTCCCCCCGGGCTTCCAGACCATCGACCCGGCGCTGATCCTGCTCGACCAGGCGAGCCACCTGGCCAGGAACGGCGACCACGAGGAGGCGTGCAGGATCGCCGCGGACGCGCTGCGCCAGGTGCCCGCCGAGCACCGCACCTCGATCGTCGTCACCCGGGCCAGGGCTCTGCTGGCGGACGCCGACCCCGCGCTGCCCGCCGTACGGCGCCTGCGACGGGTGCTGGCGGAGTCGACGCCCACACTCGCCATGAGCGGGCTGTACCCGGCGGCCGAGGGTGCCTGAAACCGCGATGAGGACGATGGAGCCGGCACCGCTGGCCGAGGAGGCGTTCGGGGTCCTGCGCGAGGTCTGCGCGAGCATCGGGGTGGACGCGCGCGGGGCGCGGCTCCTGCGGCTGCGCAGCAACGCGGTCTTCAAACTGCAGGGGGACGTGGCGGGCGGGGAGCTGGTGGTGCGGATCGCGACCGCGCCGGACGCGCTGACCCGGCTGCCGGTGGTCGTGGCGGTCGCCCGCTGGCTCGCCGACCGGGGCTTCCCGACGGTGCGGCCCGCCGACGAGATCGCCGACCAGCCGATCGTGCACGACGGCCGGGCGGTCACCTTCTGGCGTTACGTCCCCTCCCGCGGCCGCCCGACGACCCGGCAGCTCGGCCGGGTGCTGCGCAGCCTGCACCGCGAGCCGCTGCCGCCGGTGGGGCTGCGGACGCTCACCGACCCGCTCGCCGAGGTGCGGCACGCGGTGGAGCACCGGGCCGAGGTGCTCACCGCCACCCAGCGGTCGTGGCTGAGCGACCGCATCGAGGAGCTCACCGGGCGCTGGCACGACCTCGACACCGGCTCGCCGGTGCTGCTGCACGGCGACGCCTGGATCGACAACCTGCTGCGCTGCCAGGACGGGCACGTGGTGCTGTGCGACTGGGACGGCGTGGCAGTCGGCCCGCGCCAGTGGGACCTGGTGCACACCTATCACGGGCAGCGCCGCTTCGGCCTGTCGGCGGCCGACGTGGACGAGTTCGCCCGCGCGTACGGCTCGGACCTGCGGCTGTGGCCCGGTTACAGCACGCTGATGGAGGTGCGGGACATGTACGCCGTGGGCATCCATATCCGGAACGCCTCCGGCGACCCGTTCTCCCGGCAGGAGCTGCCCCGGCGGCTCGACTCGCTCACGCGCGGTGACGGGCACGCGCGCTGGTACATGGCGGCACCGGCATAGCCTCGGGTAATCGCGGGTACTCTCCGTACAGGCTGCGAGTGTCGCAGTAGACAATTCCTGAAAACATGGTTTGTAAAAAGCGCACCCGGGTTACATCCGGCGGCGGATATGCGCGCACTTCCAGCGTCCCACGCGGGTCGCGCGACGAATCCGCTGTGCAGCCTCGTGTTCCTGACCTGGGAACATGGTGTGGCTTCCAAGAAGGAGAAGCAGTTGTCTGAAGGCACTGTCAAGTGGTTCAACGCCGAAAAGGGCTTCGGGTTCATCGCTCCGGACGACGGCACCGCTGACGTGTTCGTTCATTATTCGGCGATCAATTCGAACGGTTATCGGACGCTGGACCAGAACCAGAGAGTCAGCTACGTGACCGTTCAGGGAAACAAGGGACCGCAGGCCGAACAGGTCACGCCGCTCTGAAGACGTGACTCACGGTGACATCGCGGTCGTGACCGGCCGCGCCCGCGGTACCACGTCGGCCCGCGCCGCTGCGGCGGCGCGGGCCCGATGTTTTGCCGTTCCTTTGCCGGGCAGCGGCAACGGTCATGAGACTGAGCATGACCTCCGATCTGTGGTGGAAGAACGCGGTCGTCTACTGCCTCGACATCGAGACCTTCGCCGACGGCGACGGCGACGGGATCGGTGACTTCAGGGGGGCGATCCAGCGCATCGACCATCTGGACCGGATGGGTGTGACGTGCATCTGGCTCATGCCGTTCTTCCCGACGCCCGACAGGGACGACGGCTACGACATCACCGACTTCTACCGCGTCGATCCCCGCCTCGGCACGCTCGGCGACTTCGTCGAGTTCATGCGGGTGGCCAGGGATCGCGGCATGCGGGTCATCGCCGATCTCGTGGTCAACCACACCTCCGACCAGCATCCCTGGTTCAAGGACGCCCGCTCCGGCCGCGACTCCCGCTATCGGGACTGGTACATCTGGTCGGACAAGCCGGAGCCCGACGATCCCAAGGGCATCGTGTTCCCCGATCAGGAGGACAGCCTCTGGGAGTACGACGAGAAGACCGAGCAGTATTACTTCCACCGCTTCTACCGGTTCCAGCCCGACCTGAACACCACCAACCCCGAGGTGCGGGACGAGATCGCCCGGATCCTCGGCTTCTGGATGGAGCTGGGCCTGTCGGGCTTCCGGGTGGACGCCGTGCCGTTCCTCGTCGAGCAGGTCACCGACAGCGACGAGCTGCCCGACCCGCACGAGTTCTTCTCCTGCCTGCGGGCCTTCCTCAGCCGCCGCGACGGCAGCGCCATCCTCCTCGGCGAGGTCAACCTGCCGTACGACGACCTGGTGCGGTATTTCGGCAACGATCTCGGCGACGAGATCACCATGTGCTTCGACTTCATCACCATGCAGCGGAGCTACCTGTCGCTGGCCCGCCAGGACGCCGGTCCGCTGGCCGCGGCCCTGCGGGAGCGCCCCAAGGCGCCCAAGGACTCCCAGTGGGCGACGTTCGTCCGCAACCACGACGAGCTCACGCTCGACAAGCTGAGCGAGGCCGAGCGTGAGGAGGTCTTCGCGGCCTTCGGCCCGGACAAGGACATGCAGTTGTTCGGCCGGGGCCTGCGCCGGCGCGTGCCGACGATGCTGGGCGGCGACCTCGACCGGATCAAAATGGTCTACAGCCTGCTGTTCTCGCTGCCGGGCACCCCGGTGCTCTTCTACGGCGAGGAGATCGGCATGGGGGAGAACCTGGAGCTGGAGGGCCGCCAGGCCGTCCGCACGCCCATGCAGTGGACCCCGCACCGCAACGGCGGCTTCAGCGACGCCGATCCCTCGAAAGTGCGCATCCCCATGCCCGCCGGGGACTACGGCCCCGAGAAGGTCAACGTCAGCGCGCAGGAGCGCGACCCCGGCTCGCTGCTGTCGTGGATCACCCGGTTGATCCGGCACTACCGCGACTGCCCCGAGCTGGCCTGGGGCGAGTACGCGGTGCTGGACACCGGTGTTGACGCCGTGTTCGCCCACCGGGCCGATCGCGACGGCGAGACGGTCGTGGCCGTGCACAACCTCGGTGAGACCGAGGTCGAGGTGGAGATCACCCTGGACGGGCTCGGCTCGTCCACGGTGCTGACCGACCTGCTGGTGGACGGCACGGTGGAGATCTCCGGCGACGGCAGGGCCCGCTTCCCCATGGGCAGGTACGGCTGCCGCTGGTTCCGCGCCTCCACCCCCGAGACTGCCCCGGCCGATTCCGCCGACGTCTCCTAGGGGATCCCTCAGGGACGGCTCGGGTGGATCTCCGATGGGCCGGTGCCCTTCCCGCGGCCAGAGTGAAGAGCCATGGGAATGGTCTTGGGATACGCGCTGGTCGCGGCCGGCGCCACCGCGATGTTCGCGCTGCACCTGGTGGGAGGGCTCGACCCGCTCACGGCGACGATCAGCCAGTATTTCTACGCGCCGGACGGCTGGCTGTTACCCCTCTCGCTGACGTCGATCGCCGTGGGCTCGGCCGTGCTCGCCGTACGGCTCGACCGGCTGGGGCGGCTCGACCGGCGCGCAGCGCTGCTGGTGGGCCTGTGGAGCGCCTGCCTGCTGCTGGTGGCCGGGTTCCCGACCGATCCGCTGGGCGCGCCGCTGTCGCTCTCCGGCAACATCCACCGCTATGCGGCCTTCGTCGCCTTCGCCAGCCTGCCGGTGGCCGGGCTGCGCGTCGCCCGGGCCACCCGTTCGCGTCTGGTGCGTGTGCTGTGCGCCGTCGCGCTCGGCTCGCTGGTCCTCGTGGTCGTGCCGTACGTGTTCCGGATGCTGGGCCTCGACCCCGGGACGGTGCCGGCCGGGCTCACCCAGCGCCTCACCGTCGTGACCGAGATGGCGGCGCTGGTGGCCATGTCGATATCCGCGTCCCTGGCGGCGCCGAGGTCAGCCGCCGCAGCTCTGGTAGGTGTAGACGCCGGGCCGGACCTTGTATCGGTCGCGGACCCGGGTCGTGCCCGTCCGGGTGTCGATCGTGAGGACGGTCACCACGTCGCGGGCGCGCTCGTAATCGGAGACGTGGACGGTCACCTCGTGCTCGCCGGTCCAGTCGACGGTGTCGGGCGAAACGTCCTTCGGCAGCGCGATGGGCACGGAGCCTCCCGTCTGGTCGGTCCTGACGTCGTAGAAGCGCAGCGCGGCCTTCTTGCCGCTGCCGGTGACGAAGGCGACCGTGCGGCCGTCGGCGGCCAGCGCCCACGGGCCGTTGTTGGCCACGATCTGGGGTGGGACCGCGCCGGTCAGCTCGGCGCCCGTGAGGTCGTGGACGGACAGCCCGGTGGTGTTGGCGCCGGCGTCCCGCGGCAGGAGGACGGCCGAGCCGTCCGCGCTGAAGCCGGAGAACCCGTCCGACTTCGGGATCGTGCCGGTCGCGGCCGCCCGCGCGACGTCGAACAGGCGGCCGTGCGTCGCGCCGTGCTCGTCGGTGTAGAGGAGGGCCAGGCGGCCGCCGTCCTGGGACATGTCCAGCCAGACCGAGTCCATGCCGACGCCGCGCGGTAGCGGCGTCTTCGGCATCACGCGGACCCCCTTGAGGACCCCGCCGTGGAACTCGCGCACCACCAGGCGGTGATCGGACTTGCGGAAGTAGGCCACCGACTCGCCGTCGCCACTGACGGTGAGGGGCGCGCTGGTGCTCTTGTCGACCTTTCCCTTGGCGTCGATCGGCCACAGCATGGCGTCCTTGAGCGCGACCCGCCTGCCGTCGAGCAGGTCCAGCCGCCAGGTGTGACACGGCACCTCGGTGCCGTCCTTGATCCGGCAGGCGTCCACCGAGGCGTAGCGGATCGAGTGGTGCGTGGTCTGGGCCGTGGCGGGCGCGGCCGTCGTGAAGATCGTGAGCGTGGACAGGGCGAGGCCGGCCAGACCCGAGACGACCGGCAGGGCGGGGTGGCGCATGACTTCTCCTTTCTGGGAGGCCATGCAATTGGACCAGCCCCGGGCGTCGCCGGTTCGTCACATCTCTGTTGCGTACGCCTCGCCGTACCGGGTGACGGACCCCGGACGGCACGAAGGGGCGGGCCCGCGGCGGGCCCGCCCCTTCGTGCGCGGTCGTCAGACGAGGCGGTCGTCAGATGAGACCGAGAGCCCGCACGGCGTCGCGCTCCTCGACCAGCTCGTTCACCGAGGCGTCGATCCGCTCACGGGAGAACGGGTCGATGTCCAGGCCCTGGACGATCTCCCAGCGGCCGTTCCTGGACACCACGGGGAAGGACGAGATGAGGCCCTCGGGCACGCCGTAGGAGCCGTCGGACGGGATGGCCGCCGAGGTCCAGTCGCCCTCGGGCGTGCCGTTCACCCAGTCGTACACGTGGTCGATCGCCGCGTTCGCCGCGGACGCCGCCGAGGACGCGCCGCGCGCCTCGATGATGGCGGCGCCGCGCTTGGCGACGGTCGGGATGAAGGTGTCGCGCAGCCACTCCTGCTCGACCAGCTCGGCCGCGATCTTGCCGCCGACCTCGGCGTGGAAGAGGTCGGGGTACTGCGTCGCGGAGTGGTTGCCCCAGATCGTCATCTTCTTGATCTCGGTCACCGGCACGTTCAGCTTGGCCGCGAGCTGCGAGAGCGCGCGGTTGTGGTCGAGGCGGGTCATGGCGGTGAACCGCTCGGCCGGAACGTCCGGAGCCGCGGACTGCGCGATGAGCGCGTTGGTGTTGGCGGGGTTGCCCACCACGAGCACGCGGATGTCGTCGGCCGCGTGGTCGTTGATGGCCCTGCCCTGCGGGCCGAAGATGCCGCCGTTGGCCTCAAGGAGGTCGCCGCGCTCCATGCCCTTCGTACGCGGGCGGGCGCCGACGAGCAGCGCGATGTTGGCGCCGTCGAAGGCCTTGGCCGGGTCGTCGGAGATCTCGATGCCCCGCAGCAGCGGGAACGCGCAGTCTTCGAGCTCCATCGCGGTGCCCTCGGCCGCCTTGACGGCCTGCGGGATCTCCAGAAGGCTCAGCTTCACCGGAGTGTCCGCCCCGAGGAGCTGACCCGAGGCGACGCGGAAGAGCAGCGCGTAACCGATCTGGCCGGCCGCGCCGGTGACGGTCACTTTGACGGTCATGACGATCCCCATTCGCGATATGTGTGACTCACGGATGCTACCCGCCGGGCGGGTTCCTCCCGTGACCAGGTGGCGCCGTGTTCCCGCGTCGCGCGGGTTCCCCGCTTCCGCGTGTCGGGGGCCGGAGGAGACATCCGGCCCCCTGGCCACGCGTTTCGCCTGCGGAAGGGTGAAACTTTCACGAAACACGTAGGTGACTTCAGACGTAACAGCGTGACGGAATCCCTGCTCGGACGCGAAGTGAACGCCGCGCCGCGACTTCGCCGTTCATCCGCCCTTGACGGGTCCCTGTACGGCGCCGGAGGCGGTGCCTATGGTTCGTGGGAGCGCTCCCAAGCGCAGAATTCATCGCCAGGAGGACCTTCCCAATGAGATCCACCCCCCGACCGGGAGCCGTGAGCTCCACGGTGCGCCGCGGCCTGGTCGCGGCGGCCGTGCTCGCGCTCGGTTCCACGGCGGCCGTCGCCACCGCCACCTCGGCGAGTGCCGCGGTCTCCTGCAAAGTCACCTACTCCGCCAGTGAGTGGCAGGGCGGCATGTCCGTCAACCTGACCATTCAGAACCTGGGCGACGCCATCAACGGCTGGACCCTCGCGTTCACGTTCCCGAACAGCAGCCAGAAGGTCACCCAGGGCTGGTCGGGCAACTGGAGCCAGTCGGGCAGCAACGTGACCGTGACCGCCATGGACTGGAACAAGTCCATGCCCACCGGCTCCTCGACGAACATCGGCTTCAACGGCACCTGGTCCGGGAGCAACCCGACGCCGACCGACTTCAAGATCAACGGCGTCTCCTGCAACGGCACCCCGCAGTCGCCGTCGCCCTCGCCGTCGCCGTCCGTCTCGCCCTCGGCCTCTCCCTCGGCTTCTCCCTCGGCCTCCCCGAGCGTGTCCCCGTCGGCCTCGCCCTCCCCGCGGGTCTCGCCGTCGATCTCCCCCTCGCCGTCGCCCTCCCCGTCGACCTCGCCGCCGCCGCCCGGGACCCACGTGGACAACCCGTACTCCGGCGCGACGGGCTACGTGAACCCGGACTGGTCGGCGAGCGCCGCCTCCGAGCCGGGCGGCTCGCGCGTGGCCAACATGTCCACGGCGGTCTGGCTGGACCGCATCGCGGCGATCAGCTCCGGCTCGGCCGGCAACAACAGCATGGGCCTGCGCGACCACCTCGACGAGGCGGTCAGGCAGGACGCGGCCAACGGCAGCACGCCTCTCACGATCCAGGTCGTCATCTACGACCTGCCGAACCGCGACTGCTCGGCGCTCGCCTCCAACGGTGAGCTGAAGATCGCGCAGAACGGCCTCGCACGGTACAAGAGCGAGTACATCGACGTGATCGCCGACATCATGTCGGACTCGAAGTACTCGAACCTCCGCATCGTGACGATCATCGAGCCCGACTCGCTGCCGAACCTGATCACCAACGTGAGCTCGTTCCAGGCGTGTCAGGAGGCCCAGTCCTCGGGCGCCTACGTCCAGGGTGTGCAGTACGCGCTGAACAAGCTGCACGCGATCAAGAACGTCTACACCTACGTGGACGCGGCGCACCACGCCTGGCTCGGCTGGGACAACAACTTCCAGCCGATGGTGAACCTCTTCTACCAGGTCGCCAGCGGCACCACCGCCGGCGTGAACAGCATCGACGGGTTCATCGTCAACACCGCCAACTTCGGCGCGACGGTCGAGCCGTACTTCACCATCAACACCTCGGTGAACGGCCAGTCGGTGCGTCAGTCCCACTGGGTGGACTGGAACTGGTACGTGGACGAGCAGTCCTTCGCGATCGCTCTCCGCAACGCTCTGGTGGCGAAGGGCTTCCCGAACACGCTGGGCATGCTGATCGACACCTCCCGCAACGGCTGGGGCGGTTCGGCCCGGCCGACCGGTCCGAGCACGTCCACCAACGTGGACACGTTCGTCAACGAGTCCCGCGTCGACCGCCGCATCCACGCCGGCAACTGGTGCAACCAGTCCGGTGCCGGTCTCGGTGAGCGTCCGAGGGCGAACCCCGCCACCGGTCTCGACGCCTACGTCTGGATCAAGCCCCCGGGTGAGTCGGACGGCTCCAGCTCCGCCATCGACAACGACGAGGGCAAGGGCTTCGACCGCATGTGCGACCCGACCTACGGCGGTAACAGCCTGAACGGCAACAACCCGAGCGGCGCTCTCGCGAACGCCCCGGTTTCCGGCCACTGGTTCTCCGCTCAGTTCCAGCAGCTCATGCAGAACGCCTACCCGCCCCTCTCGTAACACGAGGCGCGAGTGACAGCGGGCCCCGCCGCACCCGCGGCGGGGCCCGCCCCTTTGTGCGCCCGGTCTTTGTGCGCCCGGTCTTTGCGCGCCCGGTCTTTGCGCGCCCGGTCATGTCGCCGGGTCAGGAGTAGTGGCTCGACCTGCTGCTCCGGGTGAGCTTGAGCACGACCGACACGATCAGCGCGATCGCGCCGATGATGAGAACCCACTTCAGCGCGCCGAAGATGAGCCCGATGACGGAGCCGAGAAGGAAGAAGCCGACGACCACGGCTGCGGCGATGAGGAGAATGCGTCCCATGCCTTCACGGTACGGGCCGCCCTCCCGCCGGTCACAGGGCCGAAGGCCAAGTTCAGGGCAGACTCAGGGTCATCTCAGGGTGGGGGGAGGGGGCCCGCTCCGGCGTCAGTCGTTGGCGTGCAGCGCCGCGTTGAGCTCGATGCCCCTGCTGTCGCGGGACACCGCCTCGACCGCCCCGGTCGTCGAGTTGCGGCGCAGCAGCAGGCCCGACTTGCCCGACAGCTCCCGCGCCTTCACGCCCGCCCCGTCCGGCAGCGTGACCTTGGTGCCCGCCGTGACGTACAGCCCGGCCTCCACGACGCAGTCGTCGCCGAGCGAGATGCCGATGCCGGAGTTGGCCCCGAGCAGGCAGCGCTCGCCGATCGAGATGACCTCCTTGCCGCCGCCGGACAGCGTCCCCATGATCGAGGCGCCGCCGCCCACGTCGGACCCGTCGCCCACGATCACCCCGGCCGAGATGCGGCCCTCGACCATGGACGCGCCGAGCGTGCCGGCGTTGTAGTTGACGAAGCCCTCGTGCATGACGGTGGTGCCGCTCGCCAGGTGGGCGCCGAGCCGTACGCGGTCGGCGTCGGCGATCCGCACCCCGGAGGGCAGCACATAGTCGACCATGCGGGGGAACTTGTCCACGCCGTACACGGTCACCGGGCCCCGGGCCCGCAGGCGCAGCCGTACCTCCTCGAACCCCTCCACCTTGCACGGGCCGTGGTTGGTCCACACGACGTTGGACAGCAGCCCGAAGATCCCGTCGAGGTTGAGCGCGCGCGGCCGGACCAGGCGGTGGGACAGCAGGTGCAGACGCAGGTACACGTCATGCGTGTCGGCCGGCGGGGCAGACAGGTCGGCGATGCCGGTGCGCACGGCCACGACCTCGACGCCCCGGGCGGCGTCGGGGCCGACGAGGGCCGCCATGGCCGGGTCGAGCTCGTCGCCCGCGATCCGCTCGGTGCCCACGGCCGGGGGCTCGCCCAGCGCCGGGGAGGGGAACCAGGTGTCCAGCACGGTGCCGTCCGCGGCGATCGTGGCAAGGCCGATGCCGTACGCACCCGAGGTGGTGGAGTCGATAGCTGTCATGTGCACCAACGCTACCGGCTCACGGCGAAAGATCCCCAGGACGGACGACGCGGGCGGCGCTGCCGATCGCCGCGAACAGGTGCTCGGGCCACTCGGTCAGGGATCGACGCCCGTCACGTGACAGAAGGGGCACGCCGCACCTGGTCGGTCGCCGGGTGATCAGCTGCCGAACTCGCCGTTCTTGACACCCGCGATGAAGGCGCTCCACTCGCTCGGGGTGAAGGCCAGGACCGGGCCCGTGCGGTCCTTGCTGTCCCGTACGGCCACCACCCCCGGCAGGTTCGTCGCCACCTCGACACAGTTGTTCCCGCCACCGCTGTAGCTGGATTTACGGAACTCGGCACCGGACAGATCAGGGGAGATCATGTTCACTCCTCGCCGCAGTTATGAGCTCTGCTGACTTCTCGGGGGACAGGCATATGTTGAGGATGCGTTCGAATGTCAGCATAAGCCGCCGTACTTGATCGGTCGCCTCTACGTACACGTCGCCGGCTGGCCCTTCGACGTATCCGACGTCAGGATCCTCGTCGTCGAAACTCAGCACGGAGAAGCCTCCCTCCATGCCGCCGTGGGCGCCGGCCGCCAGCGGAAGGACCTGGATAGTGACGTTCGGCCAAGCCGCGACTTGGAGGATGTGATCAAGCTGGCGTGCCGTGAGGCCCGGTGATCCGACGGGCTTGTGCAGGATGCCCTCGTCGAGCAGAGCGTGCACAGTAGGGGCGTGAGAGCCGAGAAGGTTGATCTTGCGTGCCATGCGGGCGTCCACGCGCCGGTCGATGTCCGGCGAAGCAAGTTCGGGTCTTGTAGCGCAGATGATCTCGCGGGCGTAATCCTCGCTTTGGAGCAGGCCGGGAACCAGCGTAGGTTCCCACATTCGGATGGCCGTCGCCTCGCTTTCCAGCGCGATGTAGGAGCCGGTGAAGACGTCGCTGTAGGCGGTCCACCAGCCTCGTTTGCCGGCGTCCTTGCCGAGCTGGATCAGGCCAGCCTTCCCGCTGCTGTCCACGCCGTACAGATCGCAGGCGTTGCCGATGTCCTCCGCGCTCGGCAGCAGCCGCGCGTTCTCGACGCGATTGAGCTTCGAACGGCTCCACCCAAGCTGGTGGGCTGCCACCTCGGGTGAGAGACCCGTCTGCTCACGGAGTCGCCGCAGTTCGCGACCCAATCGGCGGTGTCTCACAGTGGGACTTCTCATCACCAAGCCCTTGGATAGTCATGATCGCGTGAAGATTGCCCGCACAGTTCCTTGCCATCTCGCACTGTGCGAGCCATGATGTCGCAGAGCGGACACGAACAGTAAAAGAATGATGACAGAGGGGAGCGGCTAAGCAAAGTCATCGCCATCAGAGGCGATACAAGGACGGACCCGCCCGTCGCGGGCACGATCGGACGGGTCCTTGATCAGGAAGCGAGGTTCCTGACCCATGACCCAAGATAGGGCCGCTGCGCCCGGCACGGAGTTCGCCGGGTGGCGGATCATGAGGAGCGACGCCGGCCGCTTCTGGGCGAGCCGTGAACGGCCGTTCCCATCGGAGGCCGAGCAGGCGGGTGCTTGCCGTACCGTCGACGCCGACAACCTGCGCGAACTGTGTCAGGCCATCGCGGAACAGGAGAGCCTGGCCGAGATGGCGGTGCTCCGATGATCGGAAACCGCATCACGACGTCCGCCGGAGTCGGCCTCCGCAATCGGAAGGGACCAGCTACGTGGGGCATGCCTTTCCGACCGGGCCGTACGGCTGAGCGTTCGCGCCGGTCGTGCCCGCCCTGGTGCGTGGAGCCCCACATCGATGAGCCTCCTGGTGAGCGCATTCACAACGCCTGGCTGCGGTCCATCGAGCTGAACGCGATCCCCCTGGCCGGGCAGCCACAGTGGATGTGGATCGATCTCAGCCTCGGGCCGGGTGACGCCGAGCCCCGCGTCCACCTGAGCATCGAGGATCGCTCCTTTGTAGAGCTGACGATAGGTGAGGCGCGGAGCGTCGGAACGCATCTGATCGGCCTGGCCGCTCTCGGTGTGATGGAGATCCCGCCGACGTCGCCCGTCTGATCCTCGTACGCAACGTACATCCCCTCTCAAGCCTGCCGGTCGTTGCCGCCCGCGACCGGCAGGCTCGGGCGGTCTACGCGCACAATCCGGGCGCCGTGGGCGTCGGTGTGACGCTCCTCCGCTACGCCGGGGGTTCTGTGGGTCCCCGGCGTGATCGGCCTCGCCCGCCTCGTACGGCGGAAGGGCGTGGTGCTCGCCAAGGTGGCGGGCGTGGGTGCGGCCCTCGGTGATCCGGATGCGTGACGAGGGCTGATCGGCGGGGTGTGACGCCCGATAGCTACCTGTTTGGATGGGTTTCAGGTTGAATGGGGCAATTACGGGGAAAGCTGACTCGGCACGACATAGTCGGCAGACCTCGGCCCGATGGGGGGCGAATGACCGACGTGCAGAGGTACGCCAGGGACTGCTTCCGCGGGGTCACCTCCGACCGGTTGGGCGTCGAGCTGGAGTTCCTGGTCTTCGACGCGGACAACCCCGTGCTTCCTGTCCCCATCGCTCGGATCGCGGGGGCGCTCCCCGTGCTCACGGGTGGCAGCCGGGTGACGTTCGAGCCGGGCGGGCAGCTCGAACTGTCCGCCCCGCCCGACGTCCTGCCTGTCGCCGTCGCCAGGCTCACCGCCGACGTCGACGCCGTACGGCTCGCGCTCGCCCGGGCCGGGCTGCGGCTGGGCGGCCGCGGCCTGGACACCCTGCGCCCGGCCGTGCGGCAGTTACGAGAGCCCAGGTATGAGGCGATGGCCGCGTTCCTGGAACGGCCGCACGGCCTGACGATGATGTGCTCGACGGCGTCGATCCAGGTCAACCTGGACTTCGGCGCCGACCCCCGGGCCCGCTGGGAACGCGCCCACGCGCTCGGCCCGGTGCTGGTGGCGGCCTTCGCCAACTCGCCCTTCGACGGGTGGGCCTCCGGCCGCCAGGCCGTGTGGGGCAGGCTCGACCCGAGCAGGACCGCGCCGGTCGCCCGGGACTTCGACGGGCGCGGCGACCCGGTGGGCGACTGGGCGCGCTACCTCCTCGACGCCCGGCTGATGCTGGTCCGGGGGTCCGGCGGGCTCCGGCCGGTGCTCGACGGCTCGGCGTTCCGCGACTTCGCGCGCGTGGCCGGGCGGCCTCCCGGCGAGGCCGACCTCGCCTACCACGCCACCACGCTCTTCCCGCCCGTACGGCCCCGGGGCTGGCTGGAGGTGCGCTACCTCGACGCGCAGGGGGCCGCCGAGTGGCCCGTGTGCGTGGCCGTCGTCCACGCGCTCGTCACCGACGACAGGGCCGCCGCGATCGCCATGGAGGCGGCCCGGCCGGTCGCCCACCGATGGGCGGACGCCGCCCGTCTCGGTCTCGCCGACCCCGGCCTGCGCCGGTCGGCCTCGGCCTGCTTCCGCGCCGCCGCCGAGGCCCTGCCCCGCCTCGGGGCCGAGCCCGCGCTGGTCGCCCGGGTCCGCGCGTTCGCCTCTCGGCACATCGAGTCCGGCCGATCGCCGGCCGCCGATCAGATGGAGGAGATACTCGCGTGACCGATCTCGACGCCGTTCTCGGCAACGCCGGCCCGACCGGCCTGAAGGAGCGGATCGCGGCCGAGCTCGCCGCCGTACGCGAGCGGTCGCTGGCCTACACCGACGCCGACGACGACCTGCTCGTGCGCCAGCACTCGCCGCTGATGTCGCCGCTGGTCTGGGACCTCGCCCACGTCGGCAACTACGAGGAGCTGTGGGTGCTGCGCGAGGTGGGCGGCATCGAGCCGCTGCGCCCGGAGATCGACCAGCTCTACGACGCGTTCAGACACCCGCGCAAGGACCGGCCGTCGCTCCCGCTGCTCGGCCCGGCCGAGGCCAGGAAGTACGTCTCCGGCGTACGCGGCCGGGTGCTCGACGTCCTCGACCAGGTGGACCTGACCGACCCCGATCCGCTGCGGTCCGGCGGCTACGTCTTCGGGCTGGTGCTGCAGCACGAGCACCAGCACGACGAGACCATGCTCGCCACGATCCAGCTGTCCCGGCGGCCCGGCCTGGTCCGCGACGGGGAGCTGCCGCCGGGCAGGCCCGCCGCCGACCCCGAGGTCCACATCCCCGGCGGCGTCTTCAGGATGGGCACCGACACCATCGGCTGGGCGTACGACAACGAGCGGCCGGCCCACCGGCTCTACCTGCCGGGCTACCTGATCGACCGCCACCCCGTCACCAACGGGGCGTACATGGAGTTCATCGAGGACGGCGGCTACCGCGACCCGCGCTGGTGGCTGCCCCAGGGGTGGGAGTGGGCCGAGCGCAACGGCGTGGAGGCCCCGCTGTTCTGGACGCGCGACGGCGGCACCTGGTGGCGGGTCCGGTTCGGCAGGGAGGAGCCGGTGCCGCCGGACGAGCCGGTGCAGCACGTCTCCTGGTACGAGGCAGACGCGTACGCCCGGTGGGCGGGCAAGCGCCTGCCGACCGAGGCCGAGTGGGAGAAGGCGTGCGGCGGCCGCACGTACCCCTGGGGCGAGGCCGACCCCGGCCATCTCGGGCGCTGGGCCAACCTCGGCCCCCGCGCGGCCCGGCCCGCGCCCGCCGGGGCGTTCCCGGACGGCGCGAGCCCGTACGGCGTGGAGCAGCTCATCGGGGACGTGTGGGAGTGGACCGACTCGTGGTTCCAGCCCTATCCCGGCTATCGGTGCTTCCCCTACGAGGAGTACAGCAAGGTCTTCTTCGGGGAGACCTACCGGGTGCTGCGCGGCGGGTCGTGGGCCACCCATCCGTCCGCCGTCCGCACGACCTTCCGCAACTGGGACTACCCCATCAGACGGCAGATCTTCGCCGGCTTCCGCTGCGCCCGCTCCGAGGAGTGAGGGATGTGCCGCCACGCGGCGTGGCTGGGCCCGGTGCGGTCCCTGACCACGCTCATCAGCGACTCCTCGCACGGCCTGCTGCACCAGGCGTACGCGCCGCGCCTGCAGAAGTACGGCACGGTGAACGCCGACGGGTTCGGCTTCGGCTGGTATGACGGCTCGCGGCCCGTGCGCTACCGCCGTACCGTGCCGATCTGGGCGGACGCCAACGTGCCCGGCCTGGCCGGGGCGGCCCGCTCGCACTGCATGATCGCGGCGGTGCGGTCGGCCACGGCCGGGATGCCGATCGAGGAGACGGCCACCGCGCCGTTCGCCGACGGGCCCTGGCTGCTCAGCCACAACGGCAGGGTCGGGCGCGAGGCCGTGCGGCCACTCGCGCCCGACGCGGAGAGCGTGTGCGACTCGGCGTGGCTCGCCGCGGCCGTGTTCGCCCGGTTGCGTGACGGCCTGCCGCTCGCCGGCGTCCTGCCCGCCGTGGTCCGGGCGGCGTCCGAGGAGGACCCGGAGGCCCGGCTCAACCTGCTCGTCACGGGAGGTTCCCACCTGGCCGCCGTCGCGTGGGGCGACACGTTGTTCACGCACCTGGAGGAGGGGGTGCTGGTCGCGAGCGAGCCCCTGGACGACCGGCCGGGCTGGCGGGCGGTGCCCGACCGGAGCCTGCTGCTCGCGTCCCCCGACGGCGTTTCGGTGACACCGATCGATTGAGAGGCGACCATGGTTACCGATCATCTCGGCGGCGACTATCTGCGCCAGGCTCTGGAGAACGACGTGCGCGCCGGGCTCACCTCGTCGCCCAAGTGGCTGCCCCCCAAGTGGTTCTACGACGCCGCGGGCAGCGAGCTGTTCTCCCGCATCACCCGGCTGGCGGAGTATTACCCCACCCGGTGCGAGCTGGAGATCCTGCGCCGCCGCGCCGTCGACGTCGCCGGCCTCAGCCGGGCCGACACGCTCGTCGAGCTGGGCTCGGGCACGAGCGAGAAGACCGTGCTGCTGCTCGACGCGCTGGCCAACGCGGGCACGCTGCGGGCCTACACGCCGGTCGACGTGGACGCCGTCACGCTGGAGGCGGCGGCCGGGCGGCTCGCCGTACGCTATCCCGGCCTGGACGTGCGGCCGGTGCGTGCCGACTTCGAACAGCACCTGGCGCTGCTGCCGAGGACCGGCAGGCGGCTGGTGGCGTTCCTCGGCGGCACGATCGGCAACCTCCCGCCCGCCGCGCGGGAGGTGTTCCTCAAGGAGCTGCGGGCCACGCTGCGGCCGGGCGACACCCTGCTGCTCGGCGCCGACCTGGTGAAGGATCCCGCCCGCCTGGTCAGGGCGTACGACGACCCGCAGGGGGTGACGGCCGCCTTCAACCGCAACGTGCTGCGCGTGCTCAACCGGGAGCTGGACGCCGGGTTCGAGCCGGAGGCGTTCGAGCACGTCGCGCTGTGGGACGACGACAACGAGTGGATCGAGATGCGGCTGCGGGCCACTCGGCCCATGGAGGTGCCGATCAGGGCGCTCGGCCTCACGATCCCGTTCGCCGAGGGCGAGGAGACGCGTACGGAGATCAGCGCCAAGTTCCGCAGGGAGGGCGTGCTCGACGAGCTGTCCCGGGCCGGGTTCGCGGTCTGCCGCTGGTACACCGACAGTTCCGGCGACTTCGCGTTGACCCTGGCCGCGGCCGGGACCGCCGTGGGCGTCACCTGAGCGTCACCGGGTGAGCTGCGCCCTGGCGCTCGCGAGCAGCGGCAGGCGCAGGACGAAGCGGGCCCCGCGCGGGGAGTCCTCGATCCGCAGCGTCCCATGGTGCGCGTCCGCCGTGAGGCGGCACAGGGCGAGGCCGAGCCCGGTGCCCTTGGGGTCGCGGCGGCGGCCGTCCTTCAGGCGGACGAACGGCTCGAAGACCCGCTCGCGGTCCTCCGGCGCGATGCCGTCGCCGTCGTCGAGCACGGTGACGACCGCGTCGTCCCCGGCCCGCCCGACGATGACGTCGACCTTGCTGCAGGCGTGGCGCTGCGCGTTGACCAGCAGGTTGGTCAGCACGCCGCACAGCTGGACCCGGTTGCCGAGGACGGTCACCTCGTCTTCGGCCTCGACGTGCACGTGCACGGGCACGCCGTTCGTGCGGGCGGCGGCCTCCTCGCGTGCGATCGCCGCGAGGTCCACCGGCTCGTGTTCCGCCGCCGCGGACGTGCGGACCCGGGCGACCGTGAGCATCTCGTCGATGATCGCCTGGCACCGCTCGGTGGTCCGCACCGCCGTACGGATCGTCTCGTAGGGGTCGGTGTCCTCACGGTAGAGCAGAGCCTCCTCAAGTTGCGTGCGCAGCCCGGCGAGCGGGGTCCGCAGCTCGTGGGAGACCATCGAGGCGAAGTGCCGCTGCTGACGCACCGAGACGTCGAGGCGGTCGAGGAAGCTGTTGGAGGCCCGCGCGAGCTCGGCGATCTCGTCGCGCCCGGGCGGCTGGGGAACGCGCAGGCTGAGGTCGCGCACGCTGATCTCGGTCACCTTCTCGCGGATCTCTCTGACCGGACGCAGCGTGCGGCCTGTGGCACGCCAGCTCGCCCAGGTCCATCCGGCGGTCATCATCAAAACTCCGATCGCGATGAACAGTTCCAGCCGATGCGTGGCCAGGAGGCCGGGCTCGGCCCTCCCCGCGTACACGGCGTGGGGCTCGCCGCCCCAGAACAGCCGGGACTGCACCGGCAGGACCCGTACGGCGGTGAGCACGATGCACCGGTCGCCGTCGGGGCACTCGATGCGGTACTGCAGCCGGTCCTCGCCCCCGGGGAAGGGGGACGTCAGCGGGGCCTGGCCGCTCGCCGCCCGGCTCGCGGTGATCACCCGGTTGCGGGAGTCGACGAGCTGCACCAGGTCCGCGTGGCCGGCCGGCGGCTCGGGGACGCCGTTGGGGCCCATCCCGGCGATCCAGTCGGTCGCGACCCGCTGGGTATCGATGAAGAGATGGCTGTGGATCCGGCTGCGGATGGCGAGGTCGAGGCCGAACCCGATCACCGTGAGGACGATGAGGGACAGGACCGCGCTCATCAGGGCGGTCTGCGCCTGGATCGAGCGCGGGCGTAAAGGCAAAGGCATGTGCCGGCCCGCCATGACCCCTCCATCCGTGTACGCAATGCAATGGCTAGGAAAAAATCTTAATAAGGGATATCCGGGAACGACGACTCCTGAACGTGTCAAATGGAAACCCTTGCGAGAACAAGGCGAAGGATCGACGTCGTCTTTGCCTGATCAACCATTTGCGCTGGTAGACGGCTTGGCAGATGCTTTTCCAAATGTGACGGATGGTTTTCGTGTGAAAATCGTGCTCGCTCCGGCGAGCGAGGACGAGACAGGCGGCGACCACGGCCGCGATCGCCGGCCAGAGGACGACGACCAGGGGAACTGCGCGCCCGCCTTCTGCGCCAGCCCGGCGCGCATTCCGAGCAGCGCGGGAACGGCCACGACGAGACCGAGCACGGTGCCGATCGCGGTGACGAGCGCCGCCTCGGCCGCCACCGCCTCGGCCGCCACCGCCATGGCCAGGCCGCCCGCGACCGACACGGCGCCCGTGATCCACCACGCCGACGACCACCGCCGGGTGCTCGCCGTGCTCGCCTACCTGCGCGCCGCCGTCTGAGCGGGTTCCGGGGACGGCGCGGGCAGACGCCGGGCGGCGCGCCGCTTCCTGAGCCATCTCACCAGCTCGGCGACCGCGGTGATCGACAGCGCGATGCCGAGGCCGAGGAGCAGGCCCTTGATCGGGTCGTTCTCGAACGCCATCCCGCCGAAGAAGCCGATCAGCCCGGAGTACACCGCCCACGAGCCCGCCGCGATCGCGTCGAAGAACGTGAACGAGCGCAGCGGATGCCGTACGGCGCCCATGGTGAGCGTGGTCGCGGTGCGCCCGCCGGGGATGTACCTGGCCACGACCAGGACGAGACCGCCCCGCTCGGCCAGCGTGTCGCGCGCCCAGACGAACGGCTTCGTGTTCCGCAGCCTGCCCGCCGACCTGCTGCCGATCAGATAGGAGACGTGGTCACCCGCGCACGCACCGAGAGCCGCGACAACGATGACCAGGGCCAGGTTGGTCTCGCCCGACGCGGCGAACACCGCGGCGGTGATCACCGAGGTCTCGGCCGGAACGACCGGGAAGAACCCGTCGAGCAGCGCCAGGGCGAACAGCGCCACGTACAGCCAGGGCGATGACATCACCTGGTGGACCAGGTCGAGGATGGCGTGCGTCATGGGCGTGACTCCGATCGTTGGACACCCGTAAACCGTGTCGGCCTGGGGGCATCGGAGACATCCGGGAGATCCCGGATCGGACGCGGGCCCATCCCGCAACCGGGATCAGGGCCGGCACCCCGTGAAGCTGGGAACGCCGCAGGTCACGGCACATCGGACTGCACGTCACCGCCTGCATCCACCTGAAGGGCGGGCGGCGGCCCTGCCGGACGGGCCGTCGGCGAGGTATCCCGAAGTCGGCTTCTGGTAACCGGACGAGCGGCCGGGATCAGCGTGCGGCGGCCGGCTCGGGGGTGGGCATGACGCGCCGGACCTGCTCGCGCATGCCGGGCGCGAGCTCGGCCGCCATCTGCCCCTTCTCGGTGCGCAGCCGGTTGAGCGCGAAGGCGAGCGCGGTGCCCCACAGCAGGTGTCCCGCCAGCAGCGCGGCCTGGCGGCCGGGGCGGTCCTTCGGGACGGGCGGGTACGCGCCGATGCTCGGCGCCATGCCCTGATAGCCGAAATACCACACCAGCAACCCGTACGCCGTGCCGATCGGGACGGGCACCCGCTGCCCGGCCGACAGCAGGCCGAGCACAGAACCACAGGAGGAGCCGAACGCGAAGTGCGCGATCGTGCCCAGCACGTTCTCGCCCCTCCTGGGCTTGTCCCGCCCGGAAAGGGACAGCCGTGCGAACCGCCGCGGCGGCGGCTCCTCCAGCAGGCCGGCCCTGTCCGCCGCCATCAGCATCGCGCTGTACACCGCCGTCGCGAGCGCGCCGCCGACGGCGCCGTTCACCAGGTTGCGCATCATGAGGAGGCTTTTCCCACCCGGGCCGGATCGCCTGCCCTCGCGGTGCCCCGTTCTCGGTAAACAATCAAGGCCCAGCGGCGCGGTCACGATTTCGCGGACGTCGCGTAGAGCGCGCGGGCGACCCCGACACGATTGGACACGCCGAGCTTGGCGAAGATCCGCGACAGGTGCATCTCCACGGTCTTCTGGGTGACGTAGAGCCGATCGGCGATCTCCCGGTTCTTCAGCCCTTCGCTGACCAGCCGGGCGATCTGCCGTTCGCGTTCGGTGAGGAGGGCGGCGCCGGGCAGGCCGCCGGGCGGGCCGGAGGGCATCAGCGACTCCGTGACGACGTGCTCGGTCACCGCTGCGGTCATGTCTGTGGCGCTCGTCGGTCGTGCGGCCGGACCGGTGAGCACAGGCTGTTCCCGGCCGCACCTGTTCGCCGCCTCCGCGACGCCTCTGGCCCGCGCCGCGTCCCACGCCAGCCCGGCGGCGTCCAGCGTCGCGGCGGCTTCGAACGCGGCCTTCGCCCCGGCCACCGCCTCGGCCGCCGCATCGGTGGCGGCGAGGACCTGTGCCCGGGCGAGCAGCGCGACGGCCGCGGGCACGGGGGAGTCGAACCGCGCGGCGAGAGCCTCGGCCGCGGTGGCCCATCGGGAGGCCACGTCGGGCCGCCCGGCGTCGAGCGCCGCGCGGGCGAGCAGTTCGTATCGCCGCACCGTCGGACCCGCCGCGCGGTCGTCGCCGGCGATATCGAGCAGACTCCGGCAGCCGTCGGGATCGCCCGCGGCCAGCCTCGCCTCCGCGACCATCTCGGTGGCCAGTGCCCCGGGCCAGCCTCGCACGACCGGCGGGCCGGACGCCGCCAGGCGGCGTCGCAGGGTGTCGAGGTCGCCCACGCGGGCCGCGACCAGGCAGCGCGCCGCCTGCGCGTAGGAGCGGAGGGCGGTGCTCCCCGACAGCCAGGCCGCCTGCGCGGCCTCGTCGGCGCTCTCCTGGGCCGCCGCGAGCCGGTCGCCGGCGCACAGCGCCATGACACGCGCCACCAGCGCCTGGCATTCGACGGCCCACCGGCCCGTCGACCGGCTGACGGCCACGGCACGATCGAGATGCCGAATCGCGTCGTGGGGGCGTTCGAGGAGAAGCGCGGCCCAGCCGATCCAGAGCGGCGCGTCGGGCCGCGCGGCGAGCTCGTCGTCGGTGAGGGCGCCGAGGACCGCGGCGGCCCGGGGGAGTTCGCCGAGTCCTCCCGCCGACGGCGTCGCCGAGAGCACGGCCGCGACGGCGAGCGTCCCCCGGGCCGCGCAGCCCAGCAGGCGAAGGCCGAGCCGATCGGCCATGCGGCAGGCGCGTGCGGCGTCGTCGCACGCCACGGCGGGGTCTCCGCTCGCCGTTTCGAGCCACGCCTGCTCGTACGACAGGATCGCGCGATCGGCCTCGTGCCGGGGGTGCGCGAGCTCGGCGCGTACGAGGACGCGCGCTTCGCCGGATCGGCCCACAGCGTGCAGAAGATGGGCACGCTCCGCGACCACCGTGGTGCGCAGGCCGGAGACGCCGGGCGGGAGCGACCGCAGGGCCTCGCCCAAGGCGTCGGACGCCGGTTCCGGCTGCCCCGCCGACACGCAGGCTCTGCCGAGCGCGAGCAGCAGGCCGACGCGGCCGTCGGGATGATCGTCGTCATCGCCGGGAAGCAGGTCGAGGGCCGCCCGCCGCCATTGGGCCGCCCGCCGGGGACATGTCGCCTCGATCTCGTCGGCGGCCACGGCGAGCAGCGCGACCGCCGTGCGGTCGCGCGAGGTGGCGATTCGCGTGACGTGCGGCGCCCTCTCGACCGCCCTCTCGACCGCCCTCTCGACCGCCCTCTCGACCGCCCTCTCGACGGGCATCCCGGTGGCGACGGCGGGCGTCCGGCCGCCGGTCAGCAGGCGGGCCACCCGTGCGTGCGCGGCGAGCCGCCAGCCGGGGCTCACGCCGTGGTAGACGGCGCGGCGCACCAGTGGGTGCCGGAACCCGAAACGTCCGGTGCCCGCCACGAGACGGATGAGGTCGTGGGAGGCGATCTCGTCGATGGCAGGATAGGCGTCGTCCTCGTCGAGCTCGGCGACCGCGGCCACCAACGGCACGGTGAGAGGATCGCCGAGCACCGAACACGCGGCGACGACCAGCCTGCTCGTGTCCGACAGGCGGGCGACCTCGGCGGTCACGCCCGAGGCGAACCACGGCGGCACCGGGGCGATGTCGGCCTCGTCGATGCCGGGCGGGCCGCCGTCCAGCAGATCGGTCAGGGCCGCGAGATAACCCGGATTGCCCTCGCTCGCGCGGTACAGATCCCTGCGCCATCGCACGGGCAGGTCCTCGTCGATCAGCGCGAGGGCGTCGCTCTCCGCCAGCGGTTCCAGGTGCAGACGGGTGAGCTCCCGCGCCGTGTCCGCGGCGGCGCGCAGCCGCGGGGACGCCTGCCGGGGCCGGTGCGCGAAGGCCAGGAGCACAGGGGCGCGCGGCGGCGTGGACAGCAGCCGCGACACCACGTCGATGGTGCCCGCGTCGGCGTGATGCAGATCGTCGAGGACGAGGGCGATCGGCCGCGACGCGGCGAGAGTCTCCAGGAGCATGCGTACGGCGTGGCCGGCGCGGCGGGGCGCGGCGGCCTCCGGCGGCGCGCAGCCGCCCGCGGCAAGGGAGGGAAAGACAGCCGCCAGCACGTCCCCGTGGACCGTCGTCAGCCCCTCTGGCCGTACGCTCCGCATGGTGGCGGAGAGCGGACCGTCCAGAGCGTCGACGATCGCTCCGAACGCCAGATCGCCGTCGGCCGGGTGCGGCCGTCCGGTGAACACGGCGGCTCCCGCCGCCTGTGCGATGCGGGTCACCTCGGCGAGCACCGCGGTCTTGCCGATTCCGGGATCTCCGCTGATTTCGACGAGAGCGGAGCGGCCCTCCGACAAGCGGGAAACGGCCGCTTCGATCTCCCGGTGTTGTGCCTCCCGTCCGATGAGCGGACCCGCCGACCGACATCGATTCGGCGCCGCAGCGGTCGTGTTTTCGGGTGCCGGATACCACCCTGACAGCGCACTCATTTCTGTCACTCAATGGCCTCGCACTCTTGTCGCGGTGCTTGCTAACCGGATTTCGGGCACGGTTGTGAAACGATCGGAGGGGTTGTGGGAGCGCTCCCACAATGTTTACAGAATTGTCCGCGGAATGTCAGTGGCCGCTGAGTGGCAAGAAATGTCCTGGCAGGTTGTTGTCAGCCGCCTGCTTTGGCCTGCGTCGTGAAAGTGGCGCCGCCGCCCGCGCGTCCACGCTCCGTAAGGGTGCGGCGACGTGGTGTGGGACCGGTCCACAAGTCCGCCGACATGCTCCGGTTGCCAAAGCAGATGGCAACCGGAGCCGCGGAGACGGGTCGGCGGGCCAGCCTTAATATGACGGGTGTCCGGCAGGCTGCCGCGGCCTTCTGTGCCGGATAACTGCCATGTGACGCGGTACAGCGATCTGCCGGCGGTGTACGAGGGAAATGGCATGTGGATTCGCAGGCATTGCCGTAATAGCGTGTTGCAGGGTTTCGGTTTGGACGCGACCAGCGAATCGGTTTACCTCACCATCCTGGCCGAGCCCGACAGCACGGTCGCCGACCTGGCGCTGCGGCTGGACCTGGACGAGGATGACGTCCGGGCCGCGCTGGACTGTCTGCGACGGCTCTCGCTGTTGCGGCCGTCGCGGGATAGCCCGGGGGCGTTGTGCCCGGTGAGCCCGGAAATCGCCTTGGAAGCCCTCGTCAAACACCAAGAGGCCGAGCTGGTCCGGCAGCAGAACCAGATCGCGGAGAGCCGGGCGGCGATCGCCGTGCTGGCGGCCGAGTATGCGATCACGCGGCACGCGTCCGGCGACGTCCTCGAACGCCTCGCGGACATCGACGCGGTCCGTGAGCGGTCGGTGCAACTGGCGCGTGACGCGCGCCACGAGTTCCTGTCCCTGATGCCGATCGGCGCGCAGTCCGCCGAGGGCATGACGGCGAGCCGGTCGGCGGACACGCAGATGCTGGAACGCGGAGTGGACGTGCGCACCCTCTGCCTCGACACGATCGATCGGGATCCGGCCACGTCGGGGTACGCTCACCGGCTCATCCGGCTCGGCGCCCGGGTGCGCACCGTTCCGGTGCTGCCCATCCGGATGATCATCGTGGACCGGGAGGTGGCGATGGTCCCGGTCGACTCGGAGCGCACCGCGCTGGGCGCGGTCCTGGTCCGCGGCGCGGGCATCGTCGTGGCGATGCGCACGCTGTTCGACCTGCTGTGGGAACGCGGCCGGGACTTCGGCGCGCCCCGGGCGCGCGACCGCCACGGCCTCACCGGCCAGGAGCGCGAACTGCTGAGGTTCCTGTACGAGGGGCACACCGACGAGGTGGTCGCGCGCAAACTCGGGATCTCCATCAGGACGTGCCGCCGGATCACGGCCGACCTGATGAACCGGCTGGGCGCCCGCAGCCGGTTCCAGGCCGGGGCACAGGCGGCGGAACGCGGCTGGTTCCACTACCCCGTGCCCGAAACCGACGTGTGCCTGGACGCGCCGTTGTCGTGACGTCACGCGTCCACCGGCCGGCGCTCCCCGGGCAGCCGGTCGCGCAGGTGATCGACCAGAGCCGCAGGTGTCGGATGGTCGAACGCGACGTTCGCCGGCAGGGCCAGCCCGCTGGCGGACGCCAGGCGGTTGCGCAATTCCACGATCATGAGCGAGTCGAGGCCGAGCTCGAACAGGGTGGCGTCCGGCTCGATCGCTTCGGCGGAATGGCCGCTGACCTCGGCGACGTGCCCGACGACCAGGTCGAGGAGGAACGCGTCGCGTTCGTCCGGCGACAGGCCGGACGGCATCGGCGAGGCCGCGGCGTCCCGCGTGGCCTCCCCTCCGGCGCGTGCCGCCGCGAGGTCCAGATCGGCCGGCATGAGCAGCGGCTCGGCCACCGTGAGGGCGTCGTCGAACAGGCCCAGCCCGTCTTCGGCCGGCATCGGCCTGATCCCGGCGCGCCGCATCCGTTCGAGATCGGCCTGCCCGAGGCCGCCGCCCATGCCGTCGGCGTCCCACAGCCCCCACGCGAGTGACGTCGCGGGCAGCCCGAGGGAGCGGCGGTGGTGGGCGAGGGCGTCGAGAAAACCGTTGGCCGCCGCGTAGTTCGCCTGACCCGCGGTGCCGAGCACGCCCGCCACGGAGGAGAACAGCACGAAGGCGTCCAGGTCGAGTGTGCGGGTGAGCTCGTGGAGATGCCACGCGCCGTCGGCCTTCGGCCGCATGACGGCGTCGACCTGCTCCGAGGAGAGCGCGGTGACCACGGCGTCGTCGAGCACGCCGGCGGCGTGGACGACCGCGGTGAGCGGGTGATCCTCCGGGACCGCGGCGAGCAGGGCCTCCACGGCGGCGCGGTCGGCGACGTCGCAGGCGACGACCCTGACCTCGGCGCCGTGGGCGGCCAGTTCGGCGACGAGCGCGCCGGCACCCTTCGCGGCGTCACCCCGGCGGCTCGCCAGGATCAGGTGGCGCACGCCGTGCTCGGTGACGAGGTGCCGGGCGAACAGCGCGCCAAGGCCGCCGGTGCCCCCGGAGACGAGCACGGTGCCGCCCGGATCGAGGTGCCGGCCGGTCCGGCCCGTGATGAGCGACACCTGTGCCGGCTCCGGCAGGTGGAGGATTCCGTTGCGTACGGCGACCTGCGGCGCACCGGTGGCCACCGCCTCCGCGATCGCGTCCTCCGACTCGGGCGCCCCGTCGACGTCGACGAGCGTGAACCGGCCCGGATGCTCGGCCTGGGCCGAGCGGATCAGGCCCCAGGACGCGGCGTTGGCGAGGTCCTCGACCGGGTCGGTGGGGAGGGCGGCGACCGCGTGCCGCGTGACGAAGACCAGCCGGACGCCGGCGACGGTGTCGTCGGAGAGCCACCGCTGGGCGATTTCCAGCGTGCGGCGGGTGGCGCGGCGGGCGGCGGCGGGCGTCATGTCGTCCGGCGGCAGCGGTACGACCACGCCGGCCGGCGGCTCCGCCTGCGCCGCGATCGCCGCCCGCGCGGCGGACGGGTCGCCACCGGGCACCGTGACGACAGGGCGCGATCGGCCGCGCGGCGGCTCGGCGGCCTGCCAGGCGATGCGGTGCAACGCCGCTCGGCGGCCGGACGAGCTTCCGAGCTGCTTCGGCGAGACGGGCAGCATGACCAGCGACTCGACGACGACCGCCGGGCGGCCGGTCTCGTCCCACGCGGTGATCGACACCGCGCCCGGGCCGGCGGGCGAGACGCGCACCAGCAGCTCGCGCGCGCCGTTCCCGGATATGGCGACCCCGTTCCAGATGAATGGGATGCGCGGCCTCGGGGTGCCGTCTCCGCCGTCGGTGATCAGGTCGATGAGCGGCTCCGGCGCGCCGTCGAGGCCCAGCCCGTGCATCACCGCGTCCAGGAGGGCCGGATGCAGGTCGAACAGGCCGGAGCGAAGGCGCGGGTCCTCCGGCAGCCGGAGCTCCGCGTAGAGATCGTCGCCGTGCCGGAAGGCGGCGCGCAGGTTCTGGAACACCGGACCCCAGCCGTAGTGGCCGCGGGCGTTGAACCGCTGGTAGAAGTCGCCGACCTCGATCGGGATCGCGCCGTCGGGGACGCCGCCCCGACCCGTCGCCGCGTCCTTGGCGCGCCGTGCCGGGACGCCGGAGGTCCGGGCAGGCCCGAGGACGCCGGTGGCCAGTTGCGACCAGGGACGCCCGCGTGAGGCGGTCGCGCTTCTGCACCGCAGGGAGAACTCCCGCCGCCCGGCCGGGTCGGCGGGCCCGGTCCGCAGCTGGAGCTCGATCCTGCCGTCCGGCGGGACGATCAGCGGTGCCTTGTGGGTCAGCTCGACGACCTCGGCGCAGCCGGTCTGCCGGGCCGCCCACGCGGCGAGCTCCAGGAACGTCACACCCGGCACGACGACGTGACCATGCACCTCGTGGTCCGCGAGCCACGGCTGCGTACGCGCCGAGATGCCGCCGGTGAACAGCATGCCGCCGTCGTCGAGTTCGATGGCCTGGCCGGCCAGGGGGTGGCGCTCGGCCGCCGGCGGTTCGTCGCCGGCGCGGCCGCGGCCGGAGGCCGGCAGCCAGAACCGGCGATCGTCGAAGGCATACGTGGGGAGGTCGACGGGCGTGCCCGTCCCGCTGGGAAGGAGGTTCCGCCACTCGACGGCCTGGCCCTGGCAGTACGCCTCCGCCAGCGCGGCGGTCAGGCCCCGCACCGCGTCGTGTGCGGGGCCGAGCACCATGACATGGCCGGTCCCGGCCTCGGTGAGCAGCCGGACGCCGTCGGAGGGCGTGGTCGCCTCCCCGCGGATCCAGTGCTCGGAGAGGGCCAGGTCTCCGGCGGTGACGAGCCGGCCGGTCGAGGGGGAGACCATCGATATGGCGGGCTCGCCGAACCGGATGCCGTCCACGACCGCGCGGAACTCGCGGAGCGCCGCCTCCTCGCCGGGCCATCGGCTGAGCCGGCCGAGGGCGGTGACCAGAGCCGCGGCGTCGGAAAGGGACAGGGCTCCGGCGACGTACGCGGCGGCGGGCGCGCCGCACCCGATGCCGAGCACGCACTCGGGCACCGGTCCGAGGTGGCCGAGCAGCCGGGTGAGCGCGACGTCGAACGCGAACCGCGCGGCGTACGCGTGGGCGGAGCGGCCGTCCTTGAGCGTGTCCGGGGCGTCGCGTAGCACGTCGCGCAGGGGCTCGTCCAGATGGACGTCCAGCGCGGCGCAGGCGGCGTCGAACTCGGCGGCGAACACGGGGAACGCGTCGTGCAGGTCGAGCGCGGCACCGGTCTCCCCGGCGCTCTCGCCGGAGTAGAGGAAGCCCGTCGGCGCCGTCTTCGCGACCCCGCGCACGACGCCGGGATGCTCCTCGCCGGCGGCGAGACGGTCGAGCGCCTCGACGCGCTCCGTGTGGGTCCGGCCGCTGACGGCGGCGCGGTGCTCGAACGCGTGCCGGGTGGTGACGAGCGCGTGGGCGATGTCATCGGGGGACAGCTCCGGGTGACGCCGGGCGAAGTCCCGGAGCCGGGCGGCCTGCGCCCGCAACGCCGTCTCGGACCGCGCCGAGACGAGCCACGGCACAGGAATCGGGACCGGGACCGGCATCGGCGCCGGTTCGCCGGGTCGAGTCCCGGACGCGTGCTCGGACGTCCCTTCCTGCGGAGCCTGCTCGATGACGACGTGGGCGTTGGTGCCGCTGATGCCGAACGACGACACCGCGCCGCGGCGCGGCCGGCCCGTGCCGGGCCAGGCGGTCGGCTCGGTCACCAGGCGGAGCGCCCCCGAGGACCAGTCGACGTGCGGGGTGGGCCGGTCGATGTGCAGGGTCTTCGGCACCGTGCCGTGCCGCATCGCCATGACCAGCTTGATGACGCCGGCCATTCCGGCCGCCGCCTGCGTGTGCCCGATGTTGGACTTCACCGATCCCAGCAGCAGCGGCGTCCGCGCGTCCCGGCCCCGGCCGTACGCGGCGAGCAGCGCCCCGGCCTCGATGGGGTCGCCGAGCGTGGTGCCGGTGCCGTGCGCCTCCACGACGTCCACCTCGGCCGGTTCGAGCCCGGCGGCGGCGAGCGCCTGCCCGATCACCTGTTCCTGCGCCGGCCCGTTGGGCGCGGTCAGCCCGTTGCTCGCGCCGTCCTGGTTGACGGCGCTGCCGCGGATGAGGCCGACGATCCGGTGGCCGTTGCGGGTGGCGTCGGACAGCCGTTCGAGCAGGAGCACCGCGGCCCCCTCACCCCACGCCGTCCCGTCGGCGGCGGCGGCGAACGGCTTGCACCGGCCGTCGGCGGCCAGCCCGCGCTGCCTGCTGAACTCGGTGAAGACCATGGGGGTGGCCATCACGGTGGCCGCGCCGGCCAGCGCCATGCCGCACTCCCCGGAACGGAGGGCCCGGACGGCGAGGTGCAGGGCGACCAGGGACGACGAACACGCGGTGTCCACCGTCAGCGCCGGTCCGCGCAGGCCGAGGGTGTAGGCGATGCGGCCGGAGTTCACGCTCGCCGCCGTACCGGTCAGCAGGTGGCCGGCGACGTCCTCGGGAACGTGCCCGCCGTCGCCGCCGTACTGGTGTGACGAGGCTCCGACGAAGACGCCGGTGTCGCTGTCGCGCAGGGTGGCGGGGTCGATCCCGGCGCGCTCCAGGGCCTCCCAGGCGAGCGTGAGCAGCAGCCGCTGCTGCGGGTCCATCGCGAGGGCCTCGCGCGGGCTGATGTCGAAGAAGGCGGGATCGAACTCCCCGGCGTCGTGGAGGAAGCCGCCGAGGTTCGTGTACGACGTGCCGGGCCGTGCGCTCTCCGGGTCGTACAGGCCGTCGAGGTCCCATCCGCGGTCGGCGGGAAACTCCGACACCGCGTCGGCGCCGACCATGAGCAGGTCCCACAGGTCCTCCGGGGAGCGCACGCCGCCCGGATAGCGGCAGGACATGGCGACGATCGCGATGGGGTCCTCGGACACGGGCGGCGCGGCGCCGGCCGGGCCCGTGACGGGGGCGCGCTCGCCGGTGAGCTCGGCGTACAGGTGATCGGCGACCGCGGCCGGCGTCGGGTGGTCGTACGCGAGCGTGGGGGGAAGCGCCAAGCCTGTGGCGGCGGTGAGCCGTTCCGGCAGCTCGACGGTCATCAGCGAGTCGAACCCGAGGTCGCGGAACGGCCGGTTCGGGTCGGTCTCGTCGGCGGAGTCGCCGCAGATCGCCGCCGTGTGGCCCAGCACCACCTGCAGGATCCGCGGGCGCCGTCTGGCGGCGGGCAGGGCCGCGAGCTCCTCTCGCAGCCCCGGGCCGGGCGTCCGGTCCGGCGCGTCCGCCGGAGCGCGCGGCGTCTCCCTGCTTTGGGCCTCCCGCGCCGCCGCGAGGTCGTCCAGCAGCGGACGGGTGCGCCCTGCGGTGAACGGCGGCACGAACCGCTCCCAGGCGATGTCGGCGACGGTCAGGCAGGTCTCGTCGTCGTCGAGGGCGGCCTGGAGGGCGGCGATCGCCTTCTCAGGCGGCATCGCCTCGATGCCGTGCCGTGCGAGGTGCCGGGCGAACGCGGGGTCTTCACCCATTCCCGGGCCCTCCCACAGTCCCCAGGCGAGCGAGGTCGCGGAGCGGCCCAGCGCGCGGCGCCGCTCGGCCAGGGCGTCGAGGAAGACGTTGGCCGCCGCGTACGCGGCCTGGCCGGTGGTGGCCCACAGGCCGGTGCCGGCGATCGAGGAGAACAGCACGAAGGCGTCGAGCGCGGTCGCGCCGAGCAGGTCGTCCAGGTTGGCGGCACCGGCCGCCTTGGAGCAGGCCGCCGCAAGCTCGTCCGCCGTGAGCTCCGCGATCGGGACGCGCCGACCGACTCCCGCCGTGTGGAACACCGATGTGATGGGGCCGTGTCCGGCGTTGACGGTGGCGATCAGATCGGCCAGCGCGGCGCGGTCGGCCACGTCGCAGGAGGCGATGGTGACGGCGGCGCCGTGCCCGGTGAGCTCCTTTTCGAGTGCCTCGGCGCCGGGCGCGGACCGGCCCCGGCGACTGACCAGCACCAGGTGTTCGGCGCCCGCGGCGGCCAGCCATCGGGCGACGTGCGTGCCAAGACCGCCGGTGCCGCCGGTGATCAGGACGGTCCCGCGGGGACGCCAGGGCTCGGCCGCGGACGTGGGCCGCGGCGCGGTCGCCAGGCGGCGTCCGAACAGCCCGGCGGGGCGTATCGCGATCTCCTCTTCGTGCCCCGGTGCGGTCAGCGCCGTACGCACCAGATGCGCGCACCGGGTGTCGGCCGGGAGGTCGACCAGGCCGCCCCACATCCGCGGGTGTTCCAGGGCGACGGATCGGCCGAGCGCCCAGATCTGCGCCTGGGCGGGATTCTCCACCGGATCCGTGGGGCCGGTGCCGACCGCCCCGCGCGTGAGCATCCACAGCGGGACGCCGAGCGCGGCGACGGCCAGGGCCCGCACCAGCGTCAGCGACGCGGACAGGCCGCGGGAGATCTCCGGGTGACGCGGGTCCGGGCGGTCGTCGAGCGCCAGCAGCGACAGCACCCCGCCCGGCGCGGCGCCGCCGCCGAGCGCGGCGCGCAGCCGCGACGCGAGCGCCTCCGGGCCGGTCTCGCCGCCGTCGTCGGCGATCACGCGGACGTCCGCGCCTCCGTCGCCGAGGACGCTCGCACACGCGGTCACCCACTCGTGGCCGGTGTACCCGGCCGGAACCACCACGAGCCAGGTGCCGCGCGGAGCGGGAGCCACCGTCATGGGGATCGGCCGCCAGACGATGCGGTAGCGCGACCCGTCGCGGACGGCCGGGGACGGTTGCGATCCGGACGTGGCGGTCAGCCAGAACCGCCGGTGCTGGAAGGGGTAGGTCGGCAGGTCAACGCAGGCGTCCGGCCGCCCGGGCCGTCCGGGCCGTCCGGGCCGTCCGGGCCGTCCGGGCCGTCCTGGGCGGCCCGGGGGCAGGGTGACGCCGGCGGTGCGGGCGCGCGCCCAGCCGAGGGCCCGGTCGGCGGTCTCGGCCTCGGGGCGCCCGCGCTGCAGGACGGACATGAACTCCGGCGCCGCGCCGGGCTCGGCGGCGGGGCCGGGCTCGGCCGCCGGGGCGGCGAGAGTGACCCGCGCGAGCGGGGCGAGCACGGCGTCGGGGCTCAGCTCCAGATAAGAGGTGACGCCCTGTTCGGCGAGCCGGCGGACGCCGTCGAGGAAACGCACCGCCTGGCGCGCGTGCCGGGCCCAGTAGGCGGGCGAGCGCAGCTCCTCCGGGGTGGCGATCCGGCCGGTGAGGTTGGAGACGACGGGGATGGCGGGCGGCCGGAAGGCCAGGCCGGACGCGACCGCGATGAGGTCGTCGAGCATGCCGTCCATGTGCGGCGAGTGGAAGGCGTGGCTGACGTCCAGCCGCCGGGTCGCCCAGCCCAGCTCCGCGCAGCGCCGGGCGACGGCGAGCACGGCGTCGGTGTCGCCGGAGACGACGACCGAGGCCGGGCCGTTGACGGCCGCGACGCCGACCCTGTCCTCCTGGCCGGCGAGCAGCCCGAGCACGGCGTCCTCCGAGGCCCGGATCGACACCATCGCGCCGCCCTGCGGCAGCTCCTGCATCAGCCGCCCGCGCGTGGCCACCAGCGTGGCGGCGTCGGCCAGGGAGAGCACGCCCGCGACGTGAGCGGCGGCGAGCTCGCCGATCGAGTGGCCGATGAGATAGTCCGGGGTGATGCCGTGCTCCCGGGCCATCGCGTACAGCGCGGTCTCCAGGGCGAACAGCGCGGGTTGGGTGTAGCGGGTCTGGCCGAGCAGCTCCGCGCCGGCCGATCCGGCGGGCGCCCACATGACGTCGCGCAGCGGCAGGTCCAGATGCGCGTCCAGGTGTGCGCACGCCTCGTCGAGCGCGGCCGCGAAGACCGCGGACGCCTCATAGAGCTCACGGCCCATGCCGGGCCGCTGGCTGCCCTGCCCGGCGAACAGGAAGGCGGTCTTGCCTGCCGGGCCGGCGGCGCGGAGCACGCCGGGAGCGGTCTCACCGGCGGCGAGCGCGCCGAGGCCGGCCAGCAGGCCCGATCGGCCGGCCGCCGTGATCACGGCACGGTGCTCGAAGACGGTGCGGCCCGACGCGAGGGCGTGCGCGACGGCGTCGGTGTCGAGCCCGGGGCGGGCGGCCACGTAGTCCCTGAGCTGCTGCGCCTGCGCCCGGAGGGCCGGCTCGGTCTTGGCCGAGACCAGCCAGGCCGCGGGCGGGCCGTCGTCCGCGTGCGCGGTTTCCGGGGCGGCCGGGGCGGCCGGGGCCTGCTCGACGATGAGGTGCGCGTTGGTGCCGCTGATGCCGAAGGACGAGACCGCCGCGCGGCGGGGGCGGCCGGTGTCCGGCCAGGCGGCCGGCTCGGTCAGGAGCCGGACGGCGCCGGAGGACCAGTCCACACGGGGGGTGGGCTTGTCGACGTGCAGGGTCATGGGCAGGAGCCCCGCGCGCATGGCCATGACCATCTTGATGACTCCGGCGGCGCCCGCGGCGGCCTGGGAGTGCGCGATGTTGGACTTCACCGAGCCGAGCAGCAGCGGCCGGTCGGCCCGCCGGCCCTGGCCGTAGGTGGCCAGCAGGGCCTCGGCCTCGATCGGGTCGCCGAGCGAGGTGCCGGTGCCGTGCGCCTCGACGGCGTCCACGTCCGCGGGTCCGAGCCCGGCGGCGGCCAGGGCCGCGCGGATCACCCGCCGCTGGGCGGGGCCGCTGGGCGCGGTCAGCCCGTTGCTGGCGCCGTCCTGGTTGACGGCGCTGCCGCGGATCAGCGCCAGGACCGGATGGCCGTTCCGCCGCGCGTCCGACAGCCGTTCGAGCACCAGCAGCGCCGCGCCCTCGCCCCAGCTCGTGCCGTCCGCCGCGGCGGCGAACGGTTTGCACCGGCCGTCGGCCGCGAGCCCGCGTTGCCGTCCGAACTCGGTGTACATCGTGGGAGAGGCCATGACGGTCACGCCGCCGGCCAGGGCCAGGCCGGTTTCGCCCAGCCGCAGCGCCTGGCAGGCCATGTGCACCGCGACCAGCGACGACGAGCAGGCCGTGTCGACGGTCACCGCCGGGCCGCCGAGGCCGAGCGTGTAGGCGATGCGGCCGGAGATGACGCTGCCGGTGCCACCGGTCATGAGGTAGCCCTTGAGCTCGTCGGGCCCCTCGTGCCCGCGCGGGCCGTACTCCTGCGGGATGGCGCCCACGTAGACGCCGGTGTCGCTGCCCGCGAGCGTCCCGGCGGGGATCC
The DNA here is from genome assembly GCF_008033685.1 of Microbispora sp. CSR-4. Lineage (NCBI taxonomy): Bacteria > Bacillati > Actinomycetota > Actinomycetes > Streptosporangiales > Streptosporangiaceae > Microbispora > Microbispora sp. CSR-4. The sequence continues at coordinate 40,654 of NZ_VJVX01000021.1, read as the reverse complement.
CGGCCCGTTCCAGGGCCTCCCAGGTGACTTCGAGCATCAGCCGTTGCTGCGGGTCCATCGCCAGCGCCTCGCGCGGCGAGATGCCGAAGAAAGCGGCGTCGAAGCCGGCCGCGTCCGCCAGGAATCCGCCCACGGCGGGGATCCGCCAGCCACGGTCGGCGGGTACGCCGGAGACGGCGCAGACGCCGGACTCCACCAGACGCCACAGATCCTCGGGGGAGCGTACGCCGCCGGGGAACCGGCAGGCCATCGCCACTATGGCGATCGGCTCGCCGGCCTCGGCCTCGGCCTTGGCCGCGGTGGTGGTGGCCGCGGTGGTGGTGGTCGCGGTGGTCGTCGTAGTCGTCGGAGCCGCCGCGCCCGGCGTCGTCTCGGCCAGGCGCCCCGCCAGATGTTCGCCGATCGCCATCGGCGTGGGATGGTCGAAGATCAGCGTCTCCGGCAGGCGCAGCCCGGTCGCGGTGCTCAGGCGGTGGCTCAGCTCGACGCCGGTGACGGAGTCGAGGCCGAGGTCGCCGAAGGCGCGCCGCACGTCGACGGCCTCCGGCGCCGAGTGCCCGAGGACGTCGGCGACCTGCGCGCGGACGAGCCCGATCGCCGCCTCGCGCCGTTGCGCCTCCGGCAGGCCGGACATCACGTGCCTCCACCCGTCGGCGTCGTCGGCCCGGGTCGGCGACGTGACGGCGGCGGCCGGCGCGATCCAGTGCGACGTGCGCTGGAAGGCGTAGGTCGGCAGGTCGACCAGGGCCGTCTCGTCTCCGAAGACGGCGGACCAGTCGACGTCCGCCCCGTGCACGTGGGCCAGGGCGATCGAACGCAGCACACCGGCGCGGTCGGGCCCGGCGGCGAGAACCGTGCCGGCCTCCCTGCCGGCCTCCCTGCCGTCGTCCTCGCGGGACGCGTCGAGCGCGGCCTGTATCGCGCCGCTCAGCAGGGGGTGCGCCGCGGCCTCGATGAAGACCCGGTGCCCCTCGCGGACCAGGGCGCCGATCAGAGCGCTGAGCCCATCGGGGGCGTCCTCGGATGCGGAGCCGACGTCGGCCCGGTCGAGCCGGCCGGCCGTACGCGTCGAGTAGCAGGGGATGCCGCCTGGCAGGCCCGGGGAGAGCGCGCCCGGTCCGCGCCCCGCGCCCCCGGCGATCAGCTCGGCGCCCTCGCCGAGGCTCAGCAGACCGGCCGCGCAGGCGGCCGCGATCTCTCCGTCGCGGTGGCCGACGACCGCGTCGGGGCGGACGCCGGACGACCGCAGCGTCGCGGCGAACGCCACCGCGACGGCCCACGACAGGGACCGGGCGACCTCCGGCGTCTCGGCGGGGGGCGCTCCGGGCGCGTTCCGCACCACGTCGCGCGGCGACCAGCCGGTGAACCGCGCGAGCGCCTCGGCGCACTCGTCCAGGTGGCGGCGGAACGTCCGCCCGAGGGGCGTGGCCGCGTCCATCAGACCGCCCGGGGCGGTGAGCCGGTCGAGGACGTCGCCGGATGACGTCCCGGAGAACACGAGGACCAGCTTGGCCTCCTCACCGGCGTCCCCCCGGATGAGATTCCCGGCCGGCGCGCCCTGCGCCGCCGCCGCGAGGCCCGTCAGGAACTCCGCGGGATCGGTGCCCAGGATGACGGCGCGCTCCCGCAGCGGCGCCCGGGTCATGGCGAGCGAGCGCGCCACGTCCGCCGGTGCGAGCCGCGGGTCCGCCTCGGCGAACTTCCGGAGCCGTCCGGCCTGGGCACGCAGGGCCTGCCCGGTCGCCGCCGACAGCACCCACGGGAGAAGCAGGCCGTCGGCGGCGGCGCGCGCCACCGGACGGCGCGGCGGAGCCTCGCCCAGCACGACGTGGCAGTTGGCGCCGCCCATGCCGAACGCGGAGACGCCCGCCACCAGCGGACGGTCGGGCTTCGGCCAGGGGGACAGCGTGGTCTGGACCCGCAGGCCCAGCCGCTCCAGCGGGATCGCGGGATTCGGCGTGACGAAGTTGAGGCTCGGTGGGAGCTCCCGGTGTGCGAGGCTGAGGGCCACCTTGAGCAACCCCACGATTCCCGCGGCGCCTTCCAGATGCCCCACGTTGGTCTTGACGGATCCGACGGCCAGCCGGTCGCCGTCCGGCCGCCCCGTCCCCAGGACCGCGCCGAGCGCGGCCGCCTCGATCGGATCGCCGACCCGCGTGCCGGTGCCGTGCAGCTCGACGTACTGGACCTCGTGCCGGCCGACGCCCGCGCGGCGCGTCGCCAGGTCGATCACCCGCTCCTGTGCCTCGCGGTTCGGGACGGTCAGCGCGCCGGCGCTCCCGTCGTGGTTCACGGCGCTGCCGAGGATCACGCAGTGCACGCGGTCGCCGTCGGCCTCGGCGAGGCGCAGCGGCTTGAGGACGACGGCCGCGGCGCCCTCGCCGCGGACGTACCCGTTGGCGCGGGAGTCGAAGGTGAAGCAGCGTCCGTCGGGCGACAGCGCGCCGAACCGCTCCGCGCCGACCGTGCTCTCGGGCACGATGGTCAGGTTGACCCCGCCGACGATCGCCAGCTCCGCCTCCCCGCCGCGCAGGCTCTCGCAGGCGAGGTGGACGGCCAGCAGCGACGAGCACTGGCCGCTGTCCACGGCGAAGCTCGGGCCGCGCAGGCCGAGGTGGTGGGAGATCCGGTTGGCGATGAGGCCGCGGTTGGAGCCGGTCAGGGTGTGGTGGCTGATCCCGGACGGCCCGTCGCGGTGGAGCACCGTGTCGTAGTCGGCGGACATCGTGCCGACGAACACGCCGACCGGGTGATCCTTGATCGAGGTCGGCGCGATCCGAGCGTTCTCCAGGGACTCCCAGGCGAGCTCCAGCATGAGCCGGTGCTGCGGGTCCATGGCGGCGGCCTCGACCGGCGGGATCCCGAAGAACTCGGCGTCGAACTCGTCGATCCCTTCGAGGAACCCGCCTCGCCGGTGTTCCGGTGCGGCCTCCGGCCGGCCGGGAGGCGGATCGGTGATCGCGTCCGTGCCCGACCGCAGCAGCCGCCAGAACGCGTCCGGGTCGGGTGCCTGGGGGAGCCTGCAGGCCAGGCCGATCACGGCGATCGGTTCGACGTGGCTCACCGCTGCTCCTTCCGGCCGTCGCCTTCGGCGAGGACGGGTCTGCGGCGCCAGGCCGCCGGGTCGTCCGGATCCTCGGGAGGCCCGGCACAGATCACGTACCGGCCGGGAGCCATCGCGGTGTATCGGCCCGTCAGCATGCTCATGCAGGCCTCGTGAGCCTCCCGGGGGGTACGTACGGGGCCGCCGGCGGTGACGTAGGCGGTCAGGACGGTGCGGCCGTGGTCGTCCGGGGCGGCGAACACCCGGGCCGGCACCCGGACGGCGTCGTCGACCAGTCGCTGCACCTCCGGCAGCTCGATCCAGCAGCCGTCCACCCGCTGCCACTCCGGGCCGCGGACGACCGGTGTCAGGCCGGTGATCTCGGTCATGCGGCGGAGATCCACATCTCCGGTGGCCGCCTCGGCCAGCAGCCGGTCGATCCCGAGCAGCAGCGACTCGATCTCGGCCGCGGGCACCAGATCGGCGTGACCGGTGGTGAGGCCGAGCAGCGGCTCGCCGTCGGAGTCGATGACCCGCAGCAGGAGCAGCACCCGGAAGTACGGCGGCACATGCCAGCGGAGGGTGGTCCGGTCGAGCGCGGCCTGCGCCTCCTCCGGCGGCCCGGCCGGCCGGACCTCGCTCTCGAAGAGGTTGATGTTGCAGGCGCAGTCCCGCTGGAACAGCACGCCGCGGCGATCGCCTATCTCGGCCTGCAGATTCTGGAGCAGTTTGACGTCGTACAGCCCGTGCATTGCCGCCCGGAGCGTCCCGCTGCCGGCCCGCCGGATCAGCTGGTCGAAGCTGGTGGTGTCGGCATCGACCGCGAGCAGAGTGTCCTGCGCCAGGGTGCCGACGTAGTCGTGCAGGTCGCGGCCGATCCGGTTGTTCGCCAGCGAGGCGAACACCAGGTCGGTGTTGCCGGTGCGCCAGGCGAGCACCGCGCAGAACGCGGCCGAGAGCACCATGGGGAGGGTGGTCTGGGTGCGCGCCGCGACGTGCGGCAGCGCGAGCCGCAGCGCGGGCGAGTCGAGCCAGCAGCCGAGCGGGGCGCCCTCGCCGGAGGCGGAGCCCGGCACCGCGTAGGCGTGGCGCACGTCGCGTTCGGCGCCGCCGGCCGGCCGGGGCATCGCGTACACGCTCTGCGGCATCCGCGACATGTGCTGCCCCCAGTATCGGAGCGACGCCTCGGCGCGGCGCCGGCCGCGCGGGGAGTGCTCGACGGCCGCCTGGTCGACCGGCTGGTGCGTACGCGGCCCGGCGCGGCGCTCGGCGGGATGGCGGATCATGTGGTCGAACTGCCGCACGACCACGGCCAGGCTCTCGCAGTCGACCGCCAGGTGGTTGCACGCGATGAGGACCAGCCGGATGGCGCCGTCGTGCACGGCGACCGCCGCGCGGAGCATCGGGTTCCCCATCTCGTCCACGGGCCTGGCCTGGAGCGCCGCGATGAGATCGGTGACCTCCTCCGGGTCGACGGGCGACCCGGCGTCGGCCTTGGTCTCGTACACGTCGACGGCCACCCGGCCCGATCCCGACACGCGCTGGCGTGCCGAATCGCCGGTGACGCAGGACGTCCGCAGCGACTCGTGGCGCTCGACCAGGGCCGCGAGCGTCTCGGCCACGTCGTCGAGCGTGGTCCCGTCCGGCACCGTGACGGCCCACTCCATCATCCGGTAGAGCCCGGCTCGCGTGTCGTCGCCGAGCCATTCGAGGGTGTTGATCTGCCCGAGCGTCAACGGCCCCTCCACCGCGCGTTCTCCGGCGTATTCAACAAGCATGCGCTCGGTGAAAGTCAGGTCACCCATGCCGCCTCCTGAGAACTCAGCACCCGGGCGTTTTACGAATTTGATGCGGAGAGTAATTTTCCGGCGGACCGGCGGCATATTGGGGAAACCCCTATATCTCCCGTCCCGCCGTCCGGCGGGCAAGGGTAGGGAAAACCCCAATATTGCTCCGGGGGTGGTCGGGCCTAGCCTGTGCATCGTTTCGACGAAGTGACCCATGTGGAGGCACGTCTCATGCCCACCGCCCTCGTCCCGGCCATAGAGGCGGTGCAGGGTTTCGTCCCGAGCCGGTCGGTCGCCATCGAGGAGGTGGCCGATCGACTGGGGATCAACCGGCACCAGCTACGGGTGTTCCAGCGCGTCCACGGCCTGGCGCGGCTGCCCATGGATCCGGACCTCGACCTGATCGACCTGCTCGTCGCGCCGGCGCGGGCGCTCGTCCCGTCGGCGGCCGACCGGGAGCGGATCCGCTACCTGGTCTACGCGCACACCGCCCCTGACGTCGCGCCCGCGCACGTCAGCGCGGCGCAGGAGCTGTGCCGCAGGCTGGACCTGCCCAGGGCCACGGCGTTCGCGGTCACGCAGCAGAACTGCGCCAGCGGGCTGGCCGCCGTCGACATCGCGGTGCGACTGCTGCTGGCGGACGGAGACCCCGGCGGGCGCGCCCTCGTCGTGACCGGGGAGAAGGCGTCGTCGCGGATCTTCTCGGTGATCCCCAACACGACGGTGATGGGGGAGGGGTCGGCCGCCTGCCTGGTCGGCGTGGCGGGCGCCGGCCGGCGTATCCGGTCGTACGCGGTGCGGACCCGCGGTGAATACGCGCAGTTGTATCGCCCGCGGCCCGAGGTGCTCGCGGAATTCTTCACCTCCTATACGCCGGCCGTCGTCGAGATCATTCGCCAGGCCGTTCACGAGGCCGGGCTGAGTCCGCAGGAAATAACGATGATCGTGCCGCACAACGTGAACAACTCGTCATGGCGGGGCGTGATTCGCGAGCTGGGTTTCGGGGTCGAGCGAATATATCTCGACAACGTGCCCCGATATGGCCATTGTTTCGGATCGGATCCGTTCATCAATCTCGCCTCCATGCGTGACGAGGGCAGGCTGCGCGACGACGGCGTCTATCTGCTCGCCGCCGTCGGCCTGGGCGCCACGTACGCCGCGATGGTGATCGGCGGATAGGGGGAACACGCTGTGACACGCGAGAGCACGGACTACCTCCGGCGGCTGAAGACCGCGCTGACCGGAGACCCGGCCACGCCTCTGGCGTTCCTGTGCAACTTCGAGGTGGAGGCCCAGTGGGCCCGGCATCACGTCGGCCTGCCCGCGCCGGCGGCGGCGCCCACGGCGATCGTCCAGCGGATGGAGGAGCTCGGCATCCTGCTCGCCGGGCCCGGCGACGTCCTCGTCGTCAAACACGCGCCGGACGAGGGCTACCTCCGCTACCTGGAGGAGGACCTCGGGGTCGGCCTCCCGGAGGTGCTCGTGCCGGAGAGCACCACGCCGGACAGATCGACCGCGGAGGATCTGCTGAACTCGCCGCGCGCGCTCGACCGGCTGAGCCTTCTCGGCCGACGCGGGGCGCAGCTCATGCCGATGGGGACCTCGGAGCACGAGGAGAAACTGGCGGTCTCCGCCCAGGTGCCGCTGGCCGTGCCGGACGCGGCGACTTTCGAGCGGGTCAACAGCAAGATCTACAGCCGCAGGATCACCGAGGAGCTCGGGCTGCCCGCCGTGCCCGGATGGTGCTGCGAGTCGCTCGGTGAGCTGCGGGACGCGCTCGCCGAGGCGGCCGGCGCCTCGAAGCCGGTGGTGGTCAAGGACGCGTACGGCGTCTCCGGCAAGGGCCTGGTCGTGCTCGACACCCCGGCCAAGGCCGACCGGCTGCTGCGCATCGTGGAGCGGCGCGCGGCCCGCACCGGTGACGACCGTCTCGCGGTGGTGGTCGAGCGCTGGATCCCCAAACGCGCCGACCTGAACTACCAGATCACCGTCGACCGCCGTGGCGACGTGCGGTTCGACTTCGTCAAGCAGGCGTTGACCGAGCGCGGCGTCCACCAGGGGCATCTCATGCCTCCCGAGCTCGGCGCGGACCAGCACGCGCTGCTGCGCCGCGCCGCCGCGGAGGTGGGCGGCCGGCTGGCCGCCGACGGGTTCTCCGGGGTGGCGGGCATCGACGCGATCGTCGCGGAAGACGAGCGGGTCTACCCGGTCCTGGAGATCAACGCCAGGCTCAACATGTCGACCTACCAGGGCGGGATGACCGAGCTGTTCCACCAGCCGGGTCACGTGGCCTTGGCCCGGCACTACCCGGTGCGGTCGGCGGCGCCGATCGTCTTCGACGACCTGCGCCGGGTGCTCGGCCCGTTGCTGTCCCCGGCGCCGGGCGGCCGGGTCGTCGTCACCTGCTTCGGCACCGTCAATGCCGGCACCGTCAACGCCGGCACCGGTGACGGCCCGCCACACCAGGGCCGGCTCTACACCCTGCTCACCGCTCCCGACCACGACCGGCTGGCGGCGCTCGACGAAGCCGCTCGGGCCGCCCTGGCCGGTGTGCTCCAGCCCAGGGAGGGCTCATGACCGATGCGTACGCCGTCCAGGGCATCCCGGTCGCGGATCTCGCCGACCGGTTCGGCACCCCCTTGTACATCTACGACGCCGACGTGCTGGCCGAGTCCTACACCGCGCTCCGGCGACGCCTCCACCCGGCCGTCGACGTCTTCTATTCGGCCAAGGCCAACCCGAACGTGAGCGTCTGCGCCGTCATGCGATCACTCGGCGCCGGTCTCGAGGTGTCCTCCCTGGCGGAGCTCGCCACGGCGCGATGGGCCGGCGCGCGGCCGTCCGACGTCATCTTCCTCGGGCCGGGCAAGTCCGAAGAGGAGCTGCGGGCCTGTCTGGAGTATGGGATCGCGGCCGTCGTCTGCGAGTCGCTCGACGAGCTGGCCGCGCTCGACCGGCTCAGCCCTCCGGGGACCCGGGCCCTGCTGCGGGTCAACCCGGCGTTCAGCACCAAGGGCGCCCGGCTGTCCATGGGCGGCAAACCCCGGCAGTTCGGCATCGACCACGAGCTGCTGCTGCAGAGCGGGCCGTCGCTGCGCGCCCTGCGCAACGTCCGCGTCGTCGGGATTCACGCGTACATGGGCACCCGCATCCTCGACGCCGACGGCGTCGTCCAGAACACCGCCGGCATTCTCGCCGCCGCGCGTGAGCTGAGCGCCGAGCTCGGTTTCCCGCTCGAGACCGTCGACATCGGCGGAGGCCTCGGCATCGCGTACTTCGAGAACGAGAAGGACCTCGATCTCGACCAGTTGACCAAGGGGGTCAACGCGGTCGTCGCGGACTTCACGGCCGAGCACCCGGACTGCCGGGTGATCATGGAACTCGGCCGCTATCTGGCGGGCCGCTGCGGCCTCTACGTCGTGCGGGCCAGGTATGTGAAGTGCTCCAAGGGGGAGTGGTTCGTCGTCACCGACGGCGGGATGAACCATCACATGGCCGCCGTGGGGGTGGGCAGTTTCGTCAAGCGCAACTTCCCCATTCGCTCGATCGACCACCACGACGCCCTCGCCGACCGCCGCTACACCGTCACCGGGCCGCTGTGCACCCCCGACGACGTGCTCGGCCGCCGGGTGGCCCTGCCGGAGATACGGCCGGGCGACCTGATCGGCGTCGAACGCTCGGGCGCCTACGGACCCACCTCGTCGCCGGTGCTGTTCCTCAGCCACGGCTATCCCGCCGAGGTCCTCGTCTCGGGCGCGACCGCCCACCTCGTGCGGCACCGCGACACCGTCGAGGACCTGCTGGGACGGCAGGTCCTCATCGACCAGCCGGTGCCGGCGGCCGGCGGCCAGGAGACGAGCACAGCGAATAGTTCCACCGTGAGAAGGGAAACCCGGCAATGACCCGACCCGAGATCGTCGCAGCCGTCGTCCGGTCCATCGGTGAGGTCCTCCAGCGGGAGATCTCCGACGTGACGGAGGACACCCGGCTGTTCGACGACCTCCAGCTGGACTCCACGTCGATCCTCGAACTGCTCATGGCCGTGGAGGACACAATGGACGTCGAGATCGACCCCGAGGGCCTGGACATGGACAGCTTCCGCACTGTCGGCACCCTGGTCGACTACCTCCAGGGGCTCGTGGACCTCGTCGCCACCGGAAACGCGGGCTGACGCACGGCCATGGCCCTGTCATTGGAGACCGCGGTCGCCTACGTGCCGCGGGTCACCCGTCCGTGCCACTTCGAACCCGACATCCTCGAGTTCAACGAGGGCGTGCTCGCGCCGTACGGGATGCGGTTCGATCCGTCGTACGCGGCGGGCGGGAGCAACACGACCTTCCTCGAACTCGCGGAGGGGGTGCTGCGGGCGGCCCTCGGCCCGCTGCCCGCCCCTGACCTGCTGATCGTCGCCTACGCGCTGCCCGACCCGCACGCGCCGGAGAAGACGCTGGCGGCGCACCTCACCCGCGTGTTCGACGGCCGTCCCATGAGTTTCGCGGTCTCCGAGCAGGGACTCGGCGCTCCGTTCACGGCACTGCGGATCGCCGACGCCTACCTGCGCTCCGGCCGCTGCCGCAGCGTCGTCCTGCTGATCCTCGAACAGACGTCGTTCCCCTACCCGGAGCCGTTCGCCCAGGACGGCGGCCTGGTGGATTCGGCGGTGCTGCTGGCGCTCGGACCCGGCGGCGGCTGGGAACTGGCCGGGGTCGGCTCCGCGGGCCCGCACTGCGACCTCGCGGATCTGCTCGGCAACCCGCCGGGACTGCCGCGGGACGAGCGGCCCGGCGAGCGGCTGGTGGTGACCGGTTCGTGGGGTGACTCCCCCGACCTGGGGCCGGCCGGGCCGAAGGCGCACCAGGCGCCTCCCGGCTCCTACTGCACCGGTGTCTGGCTGGAGTTCGCCCGGCACCACGAGGAGTGGCGCGACGCCTACCGGACGATCGTGTTCGGCGACGTCGATCCGCGCACCGGCGCCGGCCATGTGGCGACGTTCACCCGCCGCGAGCGCGCCGCCGGGAACGAGCGGAGAGGGCACCCATGACGACAGACGTATCGGCGACGTTCGGAGACTATCCGGCCCTGCTCGACGCCCTGCACGCCGACGTGGCGCCCGGTCGTCTCGTCGCCTCGCCCTCCGGGCGCGTCCTCGCGTCGGCGCAGGCGCTCGGCGAGGACGGGACGCGGAGGTTCACGCGCTTCGGGCTCGTGTGCGTGCCCGCACCCGGCGGCAGCGCCCGGGACGACGTGACGGCCGGCCGGTTCGCCGAGGGGCTGCTCACGCTGCAGCGCACGGTCGTCCACCGGACGCTGACGCACACGATCGCGCGCCTGGGCGAGCGGACGAGCGAGGGCACCAGCCTGCTGACGCGGCCTCAGCTCCAGGCCGACCTGGCCGATGTCGCGATGGAGCTGCGGGAGGCGGCGGTGGAACCGGCCGAGGAGACCGGCCGCGACCTCCGCTGGGCTCGCCACATGCGCCTGACCCGCGCGGGGCGGGTCCTGCTGCGCCTCCTCGGCGGCTCCAGCATGCTCGCCGAGGGGCCCGGGATCGATCTGTACCTGGCCGAGGTGACGGGGAACGTCTACCTCCAGCCCGAGGAGGGTGACGGCGATGTCTGAGCCCGGCCGGACGGCCTCGGCGTATCTCCCGGACACGTACGGCGGACGGGCGGGCGAGCTCGAACACTTCCTCCGGGAGGTCGCGCGGGACCTGCGCGGACCGGGCGAGGAGCTCGACGCCGATCCGGGTGCCGTCTCCCGGTTCCTGCACCTGCCCGCGGTGCGGATCCAGCAGCACATGCTCACCCCGGCCCGGTATGCCCGCGACCGGGATCTCCTGCCGCGTTTCGTGCCCGCCGAGGCCTCGTGCGCGGAGTGGGTGCTCGCGGCGGAGTGGCTCGCGTACGGCGATCCGGGCATGACGCTGGCCAGCCCGGGTCCGGCCCTGTCGACCGCGGTCCTGCGGGCACTGGCCGACGAGGCGCAGCGCGACTGGTTCTTCACCAGGACCTCCGACTGGCCCTCGTGGTCCTTCTTCGCGCTGACCGAACCCGGGAAGGGCTCGGCGGCGACCGAGCTCACGGCCCGTCTCGATCCCGCCCCCGGCGGCGACGGCTGGGTGCTGACCGGAGAGAAGATGTACATCGGCAACGGCGCGCACGCGCGGGCCGGTGTGGTGTTCTGCCGGCGGGCTCCGGGACCGTGGGGCATCGAGGCCGTCATGGTGGACACCGGCGATCCCGGCTTCCACGCCGAGATGCTCCCGATGACCGGGTTGCGCGGCGCGCGGATCAGCCGGTTGAGGTTCGACGGCATGTACATTCCGCCCGAGCGGATACTCGGCCGCGACCGGCCGCGCAGCCGGCGCGGGCTGCAGGGAGCGCTGCAGGCCATGCTGTGGTTCCGGCCGAGTGTGGCGGCGTTCGCCCTGGGTGCCGGGCGGGCGGCCTGCGACTACGTGCTGGAGCAGCGCCCCGCGCTCGCCGGTGCGGACCGCGCCCAGGTCGACGGCCTGGCCGACCGGCTGCGGCGGCTGCGCCGCCTCCTCCACGAGGTGGCGGCGGAGATCGACGCCGGTTCGCCCAACACGTTCCGGGTCAGCGGCGTCAAGATGCGCGCCGCGCACCTCGCGGAGGACGCCACGATGCTGGCCGCCCGGCTGCTCGGCCCGGCGTCGCTGGTCGAGCATCCGTGGCTGGACAAGCTCTACCGGGACGTGCGCGCGTTCGAGTTCATGGAGGGCACCGGGAACGTCCACCGCCGCGGCGTCTTCCAGGGGCTGTTGAGGGACGACTATTTCACGCCGCGAGACCGGGACGTCCGTCCCGGACGTGCCGTCGAAGGGGTGATCTGATGCGTGTCGGTGTCGACCTGATGTCCGTCGGCGAGCTGGAGCGGCTGCGCGCGCGCCGCTGGTTCGACGGCTACGCGTTCGCCCCGGCGGAGCTCTCGGAGGCCGCGGGTCTGTCGGACGCGCGCGCCAGAGAGTTCCTGGCCGGGCGGTTCGCCGCCAAGGAGGCCGTGCTCAAGGCGTTCCGGATGGGACTGTTCCAGGGCGTGGCGCCACGCGAGATCGTGGTCGCCCGCGCCTCTTCCGGAGCCCCCGAGGTCACGCTGCACGGCGCCGCCCGCACGGCCGCCGACGCCGCCGGGGTGCGCCATCTCGACGTCTCGATCACACACAAGGGCGACCTGGTCGTCGCGGTGGCGGCGGGCTGGTCATGAGCGCATCGGGAGCGGCCGTGCCCATCATCGAGGCCACAGGGCTGGCCCATACCTTCAGGGTCGGCGGCCGGCAGGTCGAGGCGGTCCGGGGCGTCGACTTCGAGGTGCGCCCCGGCGAGATCATCGGGTTCCTGGGGCCGAACGGCGCAGGGAAGACCACGACGATGCGCATCCTCACCACGCTGCTCAAGCCCACCGCGGGCCGGGCGGTCGTCGTCGGCGCCGACGTGGGCGCCGACCCCGGCGCCGTCCGACGGCGTATCGGCTACGTGGCGCAGTCCGGCGGCACCGACGGAAACTGCCGGGTGGCCGAGGAGCTGGTCACCCAGGCGCGGCTGTACGGCATCGCGAAGCAGGACGCGGTGCGCCGCGCCGCCGACCTGTGCGAGCGCCTCGACCTGACCGGGCTCGCGGACCGGCCGATCAGGACGCTGTCGGGCGGGCAGCGGCGGCGCACCGACATCGCCCTCGGGCTCGTCCACCAACCGCCGCTGGTCTTCCTGGACGAGCCGTCCGTCGGCCTGGACCCGCAGAGCCGCAGCGACCTGTGGGCGCACATCCGCCGCCTGCGGGACGACCTCGACACGACGGTCTTCCTCAGCACGCACTACCTCGACGAGGCCGACACGCTCTGCGACCGGATCCTGGTGATGAACCATGGGCGGATCATCGCGGAGGGCACCCCCGACGCCCTCAAGCGCCGGATCTCCGGCGACGTGATCAGCCTGACCCTCGGCGGCGACGCCGACCGGGCGAAGGCGGTGCTCGCCGAGTGCCCCGGCCTGGACGAGATCGCCGTGTCCGGGCAGACCGTACGGCTCACGGCGCGCGGCGGCGAGCAGGCGCTCGTCTGGCTGCTGCGGACGGCGGACCAGGCGGACCTCGACCTGCGCTCCGTCAACATCGCCCGGCCGACGCTGGACGACGTCTTCCTTGCCCTGACCGGTTCCTCGCTCAAGGAGAACCCCTCGTGACCGTGGCGCTGCGGCGGTCCCCGACCGTGGAGGAGCTTGCGTGTCCCTCATCCCTGCGAGCCTGCTGATCTTCACACGCCAGATGCGGCTGTCGCTGCGCTCCCCGGCGTGGCCGATCATCGGGCTGTTCCAGCCGGCGCTCTATCTGGCGTTCCTCGGCCCGCTCCTGGTCAGGGTCGCCGGGGCGGGCGTCGACGGCCTGCCCGCCGGGGCGGCGTGGCGCTTCTTCGTGCCCGGTCTGCTGATCCAGCTCGGCCTGTTCGGCCCCTTGTTCGCGGGCCTGTCGATCATCGCCGACCTGCGATCGGGGGTGTTCGAGCGGATGCGGGTCACTCCGGTGAGCCGGTTCGCCCTGCTCGCCGGCCGAGTCATGAGGGACACGGTGGTCCTGCTCGTACAGACGGCGGTCCTGCTCGCGGTGGCGTACGCGTTCGGCCTGCGCGCCCCCGTCGCCGGTCTCCTCCTGATGTTCCTCTTCGTCGCGGCCATCGCGGTCGGGCTGTCCGCCCTGTCTCACGGGCTCGGCCTGCTCGTGCGCCAGGAGGAGTCGTTCACGCCCCTGCTCAACGCGGCGGCCATCCCGCTGCTGCTCCTGTCGGGGGTCCTGCTCCCGATGACGCTCGCGCCCCAATGGCTCGACATCCTCTCCCGGCTCACTCCGTTCCGTTACGTCATCGACGGCATGCGCAGCGCCTTGTACGGCGATTACGGCAGTTCGGCCGTCGCGGTGGGCGCCGGGGTCGCCCTCGCCACCGCCGCGTGCTGCCTGGCGCTCGGCGCCCGCCTTTTCGCCAGGAGGAACGCCTGAGGACACCGGCCGGAGACGGCGACGCACAAGCGATCGTCCGGCGCGGGTCAGACGTCGCCGGAGTCGTTCAGACAGGCGCATCCGGACGCCCGGTCGCCGGCGCGGCGCAGGATCGCCAGGGCCTGTTCGCAACGTTCCAGCGCCTCGTCGAGATCGTCCGGGTCGCCGTGCGCCGTGGCCGGGTTCCCGCCCTCGGTGTCGAGCCGGCCGGGGGCGTCGTCACGCGCCGGCTGCCGGCCTGCGGCGTCCAGACACCACGTGAGCAGCCGGTGCACCGCGGCCGACCGGTCCTCGGGCGATTCGTCGGCCTCGGCGCAGTCGGCAGCGTACAGCCGGACCAGGTCGTGGAAGCGGTAGCGGCCACCGCCGGTCTCCTCCAGCAGGTGGACGGCGGCCAGCGCGTCGAGCAGCCGCCGCGCCTGCCGGTGACCGGTCCCGGCCAGCGCGGCGGCCGCCGGAACACCGAGATCGCCTCCGTGATGCAGGCCGAGCAGCCGGAACATGCGGGCGGCGTCCGGCGCGAGCGCGCGGTAGGACCAGGAGAGCACCGATCGCACGGTGGTCGCCTCGTCTTCCGTGGTGGCCAGCAGATCCAGCACCCCGCGGGTGGCCGCGAGCTCGGCGGCGAGCGTCGTCAGCCGCAGCGACGGGCGTGCCTGCGCCCGTTCCGCCGCGATCCGCAGCGCCAGCGGCAGATAGCCGCACCTCCTGGCGATCTCCGCCGCGGCCTCGGGCTCCTCCGCGACACGCCGGCCGCCGATGGCGCGGCCGAGCTGGTCCAGCGCCTCGTGCTCCGGCAGCGGCGCGAGCACGACGCGCGCGGCGCCATCCCTGACGACCAGGCCGGACAGCCGGCTCCGGCTGGTCACCACCAGCCGGCATCCGGCCGAGCCGGGGATCAGCGGACGCACCTGGCCGGACGTGGCCGCGTTGTCCACGACGATCAACGTACGCCTGCCGTCCAGAAGGGTGCGCAGCAGGACGGACCGCGGCTCCAGCCCGGCCGGTATGGACGCGGGGGAGCACCCGAGATCACGGAGGAACCGGGCGAGCACGTCGGCCGGCTCGGCCGGCACGCCGGTCGGGTCGAAGCCGCGCAGGTCCACGAACAGGCATCCGTCCGGGAACCGGTGGGCGGCGCGATGCGACCAGTGGAGCGCCGTCGCCGTCTTGCCCACACCGGCGGGGCCGGAAACGATCACCACCTGGTGGCCCTGCTGCGTGTCGTCGATTTCGGCGAGCGCGGCCGAGCGGCCGGCGAAGGCGCGGGGGGCCGCCGGAAGCTGTGCCGGACGAAGGAAACCTCCGGGCTGCCGGTGCCGCGCCGGGACGAGCCCGGCAAGGGCGCCCTCGGCCCGGAGCACCTCGTCGCAGCGCCTGGCCACCAGCGGCGTGGGCGGGCGTTCGCCCGTCTCGATCCTGCTCAGGTAGCCCTTGCTGTAGTGGGTCAACGCCGACAGCGATGCCAGGGAAAGGCCGCGTTCCCTGCGTAGATTCCGGAGTGCGGTCCCAAACGACGCGTTCTCCATCGAAACCCCAGACTCGGCGAATTCCGGACCGTCGTCACGCGCGGTGCCCAGGGGTTTCGCCCACTGGACCTCCTCTCGGCACACCTCGCCCAAGCAATCGTGTTGCCTCAGGCCGCGTCCCGCCTGATGGTGCAGGAGAAGGCAATCCCGCGATCTATCGACTATTTAAGCACTGATCGCCTCAATGGACATATTGATATCCGTTTGTACCATATTACGGACTGTAGCTTTCTTGATTTCGGGTTTTCCGTTGGCGTGTGCCTCACGGCCGGCTCATCCGGGGACGAGCTCGCCGAGGAGGCGGTCCCAGTCGGTGAGGAAGCGGTCGAGGTTGTAGCGGGCCAGGGCGGCCGAGCGGGCGGCCTTGCCCGCCTGTACGGCGAGCTCGGGCTCGGCGGCGAACCGGTGGAGTGCCCGCAGCAGCGTGGGCAGTTTGGTGGAGACGACCCCGGCCTCCGGCGGCACCGCCTCCACGGCTTCGGTGGTGGCGAGCGCGACGACCGGCATGCCGATCATCATGGCCT
Source organism: Microbispora sp. CSR-4 (assembly GCF_008033685.1). Lineage (NCBI taxonomy): Bacteria > Bacillati > Actinomycetota > Actinomycetes > Streptosporangiales > Streptosporangiaceae > Microbispora > Microbispora sp. CSR-4. The sequence continues at coordinate 24,765 of NZ_VJVX01000021.1, read as the reverse complement.
CGATGAGCGACAGGCCGAGCGAGGTCCAGCGGTAGGGGTGCAGGTAGACCCTGCGCCGGGCCAGCTCGGCGTGCATGGCGGCCTGCGGCAGGTCCTCGAACGCCTCCATCTCCCCGGCCAGGCCGAGCTTGGCGGGCAGGTTCGTGACCTTCATGCCGAACACGTCGAGCGGGGCCGTCGCGGCGAACGTGGGCAGCAGATCGGTGCCCGCCACCCGCCAGCGCCTGATCGGCTCGTTGACGACCACGCCGGCCCGGGCCAGCTCGCCGGTGTAGAGGTGGCCGGGATCGACGACGCCGTGCTCGATCACGTGGGTGGGGGCGCGGCCGGAGTCCCAGAACAGGTCGTTGAAGTGGGTGACGTGGACGATCGGGATGTCGTCGCGGTCGGCCAGCACATGACGGGTCTTGGGCACGTCCCCCGCGGGCGTGTTGTGCTCGACGTAGACGCCCGGCGCGTCGCGGCCCAGCCACTCGCGGGCCAGGCGCAGCTCGTGCGGCCGCTGGTAGACGACCACGTCGACGTCCTCGCCGGCCAGCCGGTCGTACGGCACCTCGCGTACGCTGCCGGGCCAGGGATAGGTGTCGGCCCGGCCCCGCCCGTCGGGACCTCGATCGGGGGTGAGCGGCACCAGATAGTCGTGCCGCCCGTGCACGAAAGAGGTGGTCCACGAGCCGTGGACGTGCCAGACCATGATCTTCATCGCGTCGCTCCCCGTCCGTCGTCGTGCCGGAACACCGCGCCCTCCGCCCGCGGGCGCCTCACCCATCTGCCCTGGTCATGCCCGCACCATCCTCAGCCGTGAGCGGAACTCCCCCGAGCAGCAGATCGACGGCCGCCGCGAGGTCGGGCGCCACCTCGGGGGCGGCCGCCACCTCCTCCGCCAGCGTCACCGGGGTCGGCACGAGGACGCCCCGGGCCCCGGCGGCGCGGGCCGCCTCCATGTCGCGGCCGATGTCGCCGATGACCACGCAGTCCTCCGGGCGTACGCCGAGCCGCCGGGCCGCGCGCAGCACGAGACCGGGCGCGGGCTTGCGGCAGTCGCAGCGGTCGCCGTCGTCGTGCGGGCAGATCTCCCACACGTCGAAGGGGCCGAGCAGCGCGTCCACCCGGTCGTTCACGGCGCGCAGGGCCTCCGGGGCGATCAGGCCCCTGGCGACTCCCGACTGGTTGGTCACGATCCCGACCTTGACGCCTTCCGCGCGCAGCCGGTCGAGCACCTCCCGGGCCCCGGCGACGGGCTCCACCCGCTCAGGATCGGTGTTGTAAGGAACGTCGTGGATGAGCGTTCCGTCACGGTCGAAGAGCACCGCGGCGGGTGGACGGGCGGGCTGGGACACGGGCCACCTCCTGCGCGAATCGCCCGCCTGGCTACCCGGGGGATGGGTCGGCAAACACCGGTCGATAACTACGCAGAGTGACAGTTGTTGAGTGCATCACCCACTCACGTCGACTTCTCTACAAAACAGTGTTTGGGAGCGCTTCTCTCGGTAACCAGACCCCCACTGCGCAACGGAGGGAAACCGATGCGGTTCTTGGGGATAAACGCGATATTCCATGATCCAGCCGCCGCGCTGGTCGTGGATGGCGAGGTGATCGCCGCCGCAGAGGAAGAGCGCTTCAGCCGGCGCAAGCACGGCAAGCGCCCGGTGCCGTTCTCCGCCTGGGAGCTGCCGGAGCTGGCCGCCGCCTGGTGTCTCGAACAGGCCGGTCTGCGGCCCGAGGACCTCGACGGCGTCGCCTACTCCTACGACCCCGAGCTCGTGGTGCCCGGCGGACCGGGGCAGGACGGGCACTGGGAGGACCTGCGCACCGCCTACGCACGCCGCGCCCCCACCTTTCTCGCCACCGCGCTGCCCGGTCTCGACGCCGCCCAGGTGCGGTTCGTCCCCCACCACATCGCGCACGCGGCTTCGGCCGGGCTGGCCGCGCCCCATCGTGAGTCGGCGGTGCTGGTCTGCGACGGCCGCGGCGAGGCCGTCTCGCACCTGGCCGGGCACTACCGGGACGGCGAGCTGACCGTCCTGGCGAGCCAGGCGCTGCCGCACTCCCTCGGGCTGATGTACGAGGACCTCACCCAGCACCTCGGTTTCCTGCGCTCCAGCGACGAATACAAGGTGATGGCCCTCGCCTCATACGGCGAGCCGCGCTTCCTGCGCGAGATGCGCGACCTCATCTACGCCACGGGCGACGGCGGCTTCCGGGTCGAGCGGATCGACTGGAGCGTGTACGCCAAGGCGCTCGGCAAGGGCGAGAAGTGGACGGCCGACCACGCCGACCTCGCCGCGAGCGTGCAGATCCGGCTCGAAGAAGTGCTGCTCGACCTGGCGAGATGGCTGCACGAGCGCACCGGAGACCGCTGTCTCACGATGGCCGGGGGTGTGGCGCTCAACTGCGTGGCCAACACCCGCCTGTTCGCCGAGGGCCCGTTCGAGGAGGTGTGGGTGCAGCCCGCCGCGGGCGACTCGGGCACCGCGCTCGGGGGAGCGCTGCACCTCGCTCAGGCCGGCGGCGACCCCGTCAGGCCGATGCCCGGCGCCGACCTCGGGCGGAGCTGGACGGACGAGGAGCTGGGGGCGTGGCTCGACGTCGCGCGGGTGCCGTACGAGCGGCCCGCCGACCTCGCCGCGACCGTCGCCGCCGAGCTCGCGGCCGACCGCGTGATCGCCTGGTTCCAGGGGCGTGCCGAGTATGGCCCGCGCGCGCTCGGCCGCCGATCGCTGCTCGCCCACCCGGGCAACCCCCGCAACACCGAGCGGCTCAACGACGTGAAGGGCCGCGAGCAGTTCCGCCCCATCGCCCCGATGGTGCTGGCGGAACGCGCCTCGATGATCTTCGGCAGGGGCCCGGTGCCGAGCCCGCACATGCTGTTCGTCCACGACGTGCGGCCGGAGTGGCGCGACCGCATCCCCGCCGTCGTGCACGTCGACGGCACGGCCCGGATCCAGACGGTCGAGCGCGGCCGAGACCCGCTGCTGGCCCGGCTGCTGGAGGAGTTCGAGGCGCGCACCGGGCTGCCCGTGGTGGTCAACACGAGCCTCAACACGGTCGGCCGCCCGATGGCGGACGACCCCCGCGACGCGCTGGAGTGCTTCGGCTCTGCCCCGGTGGACGTGCTCGTCCTCGGTCCGTACGTCGTGCGCAGGGGGGCGGTGTTCGCCGGATGACGACCGAGCTGACCCGGGAGACGAACCCGGCTTCCACCAAGGAGCCGCGCCAAGAGGCGGGACCGGCCGTCACGGTCGTGATCCCGACGATCGGGCGTGAGAGCCTGGCCGCCACGCTCGCGGCCGTCGGCCCCGGCCCCGAGATCGTCGTCGTGGACGACCGGCCGGGGGATGGCCTGGAGCCGCTGCCGGTGCCCGGCCGCGTACGCGTGCTCAGGTCGGGCGGGCGGGGCCCGGCCGCCGCGCGCAACGTGGGATGGCGGGCCGCAGCGACGCCGTGGGTGGTGTTCCTGGACGACGACGTGGTGCCGGGCCCCGGGTGGGTCCGCACGCTGACGGAGGACCTCGCCCGCCTGCCCCAGGACGTCGGCGGGAGCCAGGGGCGGCTGGAGGTGCCGCTGCCGCCTGGCCGTCGTCCGACCGACGCGGAACGCAACACCGCCGGGCTGGCCGGCGCCGACTGGATCACCGCCGACATGGCCTACCGCAGAACCGCCCTGGAGGCGGCCGGCGGCTTCGACGAGCGTTTCCCCGGGGCCTACCGGGAGGACGCCGACCTCGCGCTGCGCGTCGAGCGGGCGGGATTCTCCCTGGTCAAGGGGGAGCGGCTGACCCGTCACCCCGTGCGTGACGACGGCTTCTGGTCCAGCGTGCGTTTCCAGCGCGGCAACGCCTCGGACGCGCTCATGCGGCACCTGCACGGCCCCGGCTGGCGGGCGGCCATCGGCGGCCACGGCGGCAGGCTCGGGCGGCACGCCCTCACCACCGGCATGGGCCTGCTCGCGCTCGCCGCCGCCGGGGGGCGTCGCAGGCGCCTGGCCGCCGTCGCGGGGCTGGCCTGGCTCGGCCTCACCGCCGAGTTCGCCCGGGTGCGCATCGCCCCCGGGCCGCGTACGCCGGAGGAGATCGCGCGCATGGCCGTGACCAGCGTGGTCATCCCTCCGGTGGCCTGCGCGCACCGGATCAGGGGCGAGATCGCGGTCCGGACGGGGAGGCGCTCGTGATCGGGACCGCTCTGGTGGTGCGGCCCGACAACGCGGGCGACGTGCTGCTCGCGGGGCCCGCCGTGCGCGCGATCGCCGCCGGGGCGCGGGAGGTCGTGCTGCTCGCCGGTCCGTACGGCAGGGCCGCGGCCGAACTGCTGCCCGGCGTCGGCCGCGTGCTGGAATGGCGGGCCCCGTGGATCGACGCCGACCCGGTGCCGATGACCTCCGAGCACGCGGCTCGCCTGGTGGAGCAGGTCCGTGCGGTCGGCCCGGACGTGGCCGTCGTCTTCACGTCCTTCCACCAGTCGGCGCTGCCCACGGCCCTGCTGCTCCGGCTGGCCGGAGTGCCGCGGATCGCCGCGATCAGCGAGGACTATCCCGGTTCCCTGCTCGACGTGCGGCACGTCGTGGACGAGAGCGTGCACGTCCCCGAGCCCGAGCGGATGCTCGGCCTCGCCCGCGCCGCCGGCTTCGACCTCCCGCCGGGCGACGACGGGCGGCTCGCCGTGCGCGGTCCGCTGCCGGATGTGCAGCACCTCACCGGCCCGCCCGGTTATGTGGTGGTGCATCCCGGCACGACCGCGCCGGCGAGGGCGTGGCCCGCCGAGCGCTGGGCGGAGGCGGTCGAGGCGCTGCTGGCCGCGGGCGAGCGGGTCGTCGTCACCGGCAGCCCCGGCGAGCGGGCGCTGACCGCGCTCGTCTCCGGATCCGCCCTCGTCTCTGGGTCCGTGATCGGCACCGGCTCCGCGATCGATCTGGGCGGGGCGACCACGTTCGCGGAACTCGCCGCCGTGCTGGCGGGGGCGTCGGCGGTGGTCGCCGCCAACACCGGCCCCGCCCATCTCGCGGCGGCCGTCGGCACGCCCGTGGTCAGCCTGTTCGCGCCGGTCGTGCCCGCCGCCCGCTGGGCGCCGTACGGCGTGCCCACGGTGGTGCTCGGCGACCAGGACGCCCCCTGCCGGGGGAGCAGGGCGCGGATCTGCCCCGTGCCCGGCCATCCGTGCCTGGCCTCGGTCGGTGGCGAGCAGGTGGCCCGAGCGGTGCGCCGCCTCATGCCGGCCGGGGAGGTCATGCCGCCCGAAGAGGCGGTGAAGGAGAGGGTGCCATGAGGATCGCCCTGGTGTCGGAGCACGCCAGCCCGCTGGCGACCCTCGGCGGGGTGGACGCCGGCGGGCAGAACGTGCATGTCGCCGCCCTGGCCCTGGCCCTGGCCGAACGCGGCAACGAGGTCGTCGTGCACACCCGGCGCACCTCCCCCGGCCAGCCGGACGCCGTCCCCATGGCGCCCGGCGTCACCGTCGAGCATGTGCCGGCCGGGCCGGCGGAGCCGCTGCCCAAGGACGAGCTGCTGCCGCACATGCCCGAGTTCGGCGCGCACCTGGCCCGCCGGTGGAAGGCCGAGCCGCCCGACGTGGCGCACGCGCACTTCTGGATGAGCGGGCTGGCCACGCTGGCGGCGGCGGAGCCTCTCGGGATCCCGGTCGTGCAGACCTACCACGCGCTCGGCACCGTGAAGCGGCGCTGGCAGGGCGAGGCCGACCCCAGCCCGCCGAGCCGGCCCGCGATCGAGCGCGACATCGGCCGCCGGGCGGTCGCGGTCATCGCGACCTGCTCCGACGAGGTGCGCGAACTCGTCGCGATGGGCGTGCCGCGTGACCGGATCGCGGTCGTGCCGTGCGGCGTCGACCTCGGCGTGTTCCGCCCGGACGGCCCGGCCGCCCCGCGCGGCGACCGGCCCCGGGTGCTGAGCATCGGCCGCATGGTGCCCCGCAAGGGAGTGGACACCGTCGTGCGGGCCATGCGCCACGTGCCCGGCGCCGAGCTCGTCATCGCGGGCGGCGACCCGGGCGATGACGAGAGCGCGCGGCTGCGCACGCTCGCCGACGGCCTCGGCGTCGGCGACCGGGTGCGGCTGATCGGCAGCGTGAGCCGGGCAGGCGTCCCCGCCCTCATGCGCTCCGCGGACGTCCTGGTGACCGTCCCGTGGTACGAGCCGTTCGGCATGGTGCCCCTGGAGGCCCTGGCCTGCGGGGTGCCGGTGATCGCCTCGGCGGTCGGCGGCCATCTCGACACCGTCGCGGGATGCGGCGTGCTCGTGCCGCCACGGCGGCCGCGTGCGCTGTCCCGCGCGCTCTGCGACCTGCTGACCCGGCCGCGGCTGCGGGCGGCGCTGTCGGCCGCCGGGGCCCGGCGGGCCGCCGCCCGCTTTGGCTGGCCGAGGATCGCCGAGCAGACCGAGTCCGTCTACCGAAACCTGGCCGGCGGGTGCCTGGGCACCCTCGCCGCCGCGGGAGGCTGAGCGATGCATCCTCATCTGGCCCGGCTGAGCACCGCGCTGACGGCGGTGGACCCGGAGACGCCCAAGATCCACGCGTGGGGCTACAAGCTCGCGGCGGTGCTGAGCGGCGGCGGGCGGCTGCTCGCCTGCGGCAACGGCGGCTCGGCCGCCGAGGCGCAGCACCTGACCGCCGAACTGGTCGGGCGCTACCGCGCCGACCGGCGGCCGTACGCCGCCATCCCCCTGCACGGCGACACCTCGTCGCTGACCGCCATCGGCAACGACTTCGGCATGGCCGAGCTGTACGCGCGGCAGGTGCGGGCGCACGGCCGCCCCGGCGACGTGCTGATGTGCCTGTCGACCAGCGGGACGAGCCGCAACGTGACCGAGGCGGCCGAGGCCGGCCGCGAGTGCGGCCTGACGACCTGGGCGCTGACCGGCCCCGGGCCGAACCCGCTCGCCGAGCTGTGCGACGAGGCCCTGACCGTGCCCGCGGGCGACACCGCGACCATCCAGGAGGTGCATCTCACGGTGATCCACATGCTCTGTGACGTGATCGAGAAGGCGGTCACGTGAGCGGACCACTCGTCATCGTCGGCGACTCCCTGCTCGACGTCGACGTCGAGGGCACCGCCGACCGGCTGTGCCCCGACGCCCCCGTCCCCGTCGTGGAGGGGCAGGCGGAGCACCACCGGCCGGGCGGCGCGGGGCTCGCGGCGCTGCTGGCCGCCCGCGACGGCACGCGCGTGGTGCTGATCACCGCATTGGGCGACGACCCCTCCGGCCGCTGCCTGGAGGACCTGCTGTCGCCCATGGTCGAGATCGTACGGCTGCCGCTGCGCGGCACGACCGTGCGCAAGTCGCGGGTGCGCGCCCGCGGGCAGACGCTGGTCAGGATCGACACCGGCGACGGGCGGGCGATGGGCCGGCCGGGCCAGGTCGCCTCCGCCTCCGCGTTCGCCCGCGCGGCCGGAGCCCTTGCGGCGGCGAGCGCGGTGCTGGTCGCCGACTACGGGCGCGGCGTGGCCGACCTGCTGCGTGAGCCGCTGCGCGGGCTCGACGTGCCGCTCGTCTGGGACCCCCATCCCCGGGGGTCGCTGCCCGTGCCGGGATGCGCTCTGGTCACGCCCAGTGAGGCCGAGGCCCGCGGCATGTGCGAGGAGCCGTACGTCTCGCCGGAACGCACCGCCCGCAGGCTGGTGCGCGACCTCGGTGCCGAGGCCGTGGCGATCACCCTGGGGGAGCGCGGGGCGATGCTGGCCCGCCGCGGCGGCAGGTTCGGGCCGGTCCCCGCCCCGCACGTCGCGTCGGGCACGGACGCCTGCGGCGCGGGCGACCGCTTCGCCGCGGCGGCGGCGCTCGCTCTCGCGGACGGCGCGTCATCCGAGGACGCCGTCGCCCGCGCGGTCGGCGAGGCCACCAGGTTCGTGGAGGAGGGCGGGGCCGCCGCGCTGCGCCTGCACCACTCCGGCCGGTATCGGTCGGGCCGGTATCGGTCCGGCCAGGATCACTCCGGCCAGGATCACTCCGGCCAGGATCACTCCGGCCAGGATCACTCCGGCCAGGATCACTCCGGCCAGGATCACTCCGGGCAGTACCGCTCCGGGCGGCACTGTCCTGCGACGGAGCCGCCGGTGCCGTTCGGGCCCGGCGCGTCCGCCTTCGACGTTGCCGGTGCCGTACGCGCCGCGGGGGGCCGCCTGATCGCCACCGGTGGCTGCTTCGACCTGCTGCACGCCGGGCACGTGAGCCTGCTGCGGCGGGCCCGGGCCTTAGGAGACGCCCTGGTGGTCTGCGTGAACTCCGACGACTCGATCCGGCGGCTCAAGGGGCCGGGCAGGCCGCTGGTGAGCGAGCGCGACCGGGTCGAGGTGCTGCGCGCGCTCGGCTGCGTGGACGCGGTGACGGTCTTCGACGAGGACACGCCGTCGCAGGTCATCGAGCGCCTGTGCCCGGACGTGTGGGTGAAGGGCGGCGACTACGACGAGCGGTCGATGCCGGAGGCCGAGGCCGTGCGCCGGACCGGCGGGGAAATCGTCATCCTGCCGACCGTGCCCGGCTACTCCACCACGGACCTGATCGCCGCCGCCCGGGCCGCCTCGTGACCTCTTACCGAAAGGGACCCTGATGGTGGGAAACGTGTTGATCACCGGTGGTGCGTCCGGCCTGGGCCGGGCCACCGTCATGGCGGTCGCCAAGGCCGGCGGACGGCCGCTGATCGTGGACGTCAACGAGCCGGACGGCGGGTTCGACCACGTGCGGGCCGACCTGGCCGACCGTGAGCAGGCCGAGCGTGCCGTGCACGAGCTCGCCGAGCGGGCGGGCGGGCTCGACGGCGTCGTGACGGCGGCAGGCGTCGACGCCTGCGGACGGCTTGAGGACGTGGCCGCCGAGCAGTGGGAACGCGTGATCGCGGTCAACCTGCTCGGGACCGCCGCGGTGGTCCGGGCGGCCCTGCCCCACCTGCGCCGGTCGGGAGGAAAGGTCGTCACCGTCGCCTCCACGCTCGGAGTGCGGGCGCTCAGCGACGCGACGGCCTACTGCGCCTCGAAGTTCGGCGTCGTGGGCTTCACCCGGGCCCTGGCGGCCGAACTGGCCGGGCAGGTGGGGGTGACCCTGCTGATCCCCGGCGGCATGCGGACGAACTTCTTCGACGACCGCCCCGACCAGTACAAACCCGGCCCCGACGCCCGGCTCAACCAGCCGGAGGACGTCGCCTCGGCGATCCTGTTCGCGCTCGGCCAGCCGCAGGGCTGCGAGGTCAGGGAGATGGTCGTGTGCGCCTCGACGGAGACGTCATGGCCCTAGAACACGCGCGAAGACCGGTCCTGCTCGCCCTGCGCGGGCTCGGCCTCGGCGACCTGCTCGCCTCGGTGCCCGCCCTGCGCGCGCTGCGCCGGGCCCACCCCGAGCACCGCTTCGTGCTGGCCGCCCCGGCCTACCTCGGCGGGCTGCTGCCGCTGATCGGCGGCGTCGACGAGCTGCTCGACGTGTCCGGCCCCGGGCCGGTGCCGTACGGATCCCCGGACGTCGCGGTCAACCTGCACGGCAGCGGCCCGGAGAGCATCCAGGCGCTGCGCCGCACCCGGCCGGGCCGCCTGCTCACGCACGCCCACCACCTGGTGCCGGGCACGGACGGGCCGCCCTGGGAGCCGGAGACGCACGAGAGGCGGCGGTGGTGCTCCCTGCTGGAGTGGCACGGCATCGCGGCCGACCCGGAAGACCTCGCGCTGGGCGACCCCGGGCCGAGCCCCCTCGCCGGCGGCGTGGTGGTCATCCACCCGGGGGCGGCGTTCCGGGCGCGGCAGTGGCCGCCGGACCGCTTCGCCCAGGTGGCGGCCGAACTGGCCGGTCAGGACCACCGGGTCGTCGTCACCGGCGGCGTGACCGAGGCCGCGCTCGCCCGGCACGTCGCCCAGCTCGCCGGCCTGCCGGAGGAGTGCGTGCTGGCCGGCCGTACGAGCCTGCCCGAGCTCGCCGCGCTGACGGCGCACGCGGCGCTCGTCGTCTGCGGCGACACGGGCGTGTCGCACCTGGCCGTCGCCGTCGGCACGCCCGCGGTCATCCTGTACGGCCCGGTGCCGCCCGCCTTGTGGGGGCCGCCGCCGGACGGCCCGTACATCGCGCTGTGGGCGGGACGCAGGGGCGACCCGCACGGCGACCGGCCGTCGGAGGGACTGCTCGAAATCGGGGTGCCCGAGGTGCTCGACGCGGTCGGGAAGTTGCGAGGAGTGGGGGTGCGGTGAACGATTCCCGTGTCGTGGTCACCGGGGGAGCCGGGTTTCTCGGCTCCTACCTGTGCGAACGCCTGCTGGAGCGCGGTGCCGCGGTCGTCTGCCTGGACAACTTCCTCACCGGGTCGCCGCGCAACGTGGAGCACCTCATCGGGCGGCCGGCGTTCCGGCTCGTGGAGTGCGACCTCACCGGCTTCGTCCACGTGCCGGGCCAGGTCGACCTGGTGCTGCACTTCGCCTCGGCCGCGTCGCCCGCCGACTATCTGCGCCATCCGATCGAGACGCTGAAGGTCGGCAGCATGGGGACGCTGCACGCCCTCGGCCTCGCCGCCGAGAAGGGCGCGCGGTTCGTCCTCGCCTCCACCAGCGAGGTGTACGGCGACCCGCTGGAACACCCACAGAAGGAGACATACTGGGGCAACGTCAATCCGGTCGGGCCGCGCAGCGTGTACGACGAGGCCAAGCGGTTCGCCGAGTCGCTGACCACGGCCTACCGCAACTCGCGGGGCGCCGACACCGGGATCGTGCGGATCTTCAACACGTACGGCCCGCGGATGCGGCCCCACGACGGCCGGGCGATCCCCACGTTCATCCGGCAGGCGCTGCTCGGCGAGCCGATCACCGTGACCGGTGACGGCAGCCAGACGCGGTCGATCTGCTACGTGGACGACACGATCGACGGCGTGCTCGCGCTGGCGGACAGTGACTTCGCCGGGCCGGTGAACATCGGCAACCCGGCCGAGATGTCGATGACGGAGCTGGCGGAGACGATCCGCGACCTGACGGGCTCGTCCTCCCCGATCCGATATGTCGAGCGGCCGGTGGACGACCCCGCCGTCCGCCGTCCCGACACCTCGCTCGCGGAGGAGCGGCTCGGCTGGCGTCCGCGGATCGATCCCGTCGCCGGCCTGCGCCGCACGATCGACTGGTTCGCGAAGGCGCTCACCACCTACCCCCGCGCCTCCTGACCGGGACGGGCCTGGGCGGTTCCGCTCTTCGGCTCTTTTCCGCATAGTTGGCCGTCGCTTGCCGCCCGGCTCGGGTAGCGCACCCTGCCGGGGGTAACGCGCCCGTATGAGCTTCGCGAAGTATCAGGACGAGCTGTACGCCCAGGGGCAGACCGGCCATCAGCCGCCCTATCCGATGACCTTCGCGGAGCTGGAAAAACGGGCGTCGGCCGCGATGCCGCCGAAGATCTGGGCGTACGTGGCGGGCGGCGCCGGTGACGAGCACACCCAGCGGGCCAACCGCGAGGCGTTCACACACTGGGGCCTGTATCCGCGCATGCTCGTCGCGCCCGCCGAGCGCGACATGTCGATCGAGTTGTGCGGGACACGGCTGCCCTCGCCGGTGTTCATGGCGCCCATCGGGGTGATCGGGGTGTGCGCCCAGGACGGCCACGGCGACCTCGCCTGCGCACGGGCCTCCGCTCGCACGCACGTCCCGTTCTTCGCGGCGACGCTGTCCGCCGACCCGATGGAGGACGTCGCCGCGGAGCTCGGCGGCACACCCGGCTTCTTCCAGCTCTACACGCCGCCCGATCGGGATCTCGCCGAGAGCCTGGTGCACCGGGCCGAGGAGGCGGGGTTCAAGGGCATCGCCGTCACCCTGGACACCTGGGTCACCGGCTGGCGGCCCCGCGACCTGCGCGGATCGAACTATCCGCAGGTGCCCGGCGGATGCCTGAGCAACTACACCAGCGACCCCGTGTTCCGGCGGGGACTGCGTCCCGGCGAGGACGCCACCGAGGCGTTCGTACGCACAATGCCGATCTTCGGCGGACCGTTCAGATGGGACGACCTCGACTGGCTGCGCGCGCGGACCCGGCTGCCGCTGATGCTCAAGGGCATCTGCCATCCCGAGGACGTCCGCCGCGCCAAGGACCACGGCGTGGACGCGATCTACTGTTCCAACCACGGCGGACGGCAGGCCAACGGAGGACTGCCCGCCCTGGACTGCCTGCCCGGCGTGGTCGAGGCCGCCGACGGGCTGCCGGTCCTGTTCGACTCGGGTGTGCGCAGCGGCGCCGACGTCGTCAAGGCGCTGGCGCTGGGCGCCACGGCGGTGGGGATCGGCCGCCCCTACGCGTACGCGCTCGCGATCGGCGGCGTCGGCGGCGTCGTGCACGTGCTGCGCTCCATCCTGGCCGAAGCGGACCTCATCATGGCCGTCGACGGCTACCCCACCCTCAAGGACCTGACACCCGAGGCACTGCGCCGCGTGGGCGGCGTCACGACCTCGTGATGCCGGGCCGCGTACGACGGCCTGGTCGCCTGTCCGACCATCAACGACGGCGAGACCGGCCTGGACACGACCCAGCCCCGCACGTCACGCGCCGGAGTGCAACCCCGCCTCCGGCGGAGAATGAACGGCATGGACTGGATCCCGCACGCGCGAGCCCTGGCCGACCGGGTCACGCATCCCGCCTCGCGGTGGCGTGCCCCGGTCAGCGAGGTGCCGCGGCATCTGCTCGTGCCCCGCTGGTGGGCGCCCGGCCCGGGCGGCATGACGCTCCAGAACGGCCCGGCCGACCCCGAGCAGTGGATGCGCGCGGCATACTCCAACCGCACACTGATCACGCGGATCGGGCCTCTGCACGCCGACCACGCTGCGCCGGAGGACCGGCCGCGCGGGCTGCCGACGTCGTCCTCGACCCTCCCCAGCCTCGTGCTGAGCATGTTCGGCCACGCCCGCATCCATCCCGGACTCGACGTGCTCGACGTCGGCACCGGCACCGGGTACGGAGCCGGGCTCCTCACCGCCCTGCTCGGCGACCCTCGGGTCACGAGCGTGGACGTCGACGGCTACCTCACGAAGACGGCCGCCGAGCGGCTGGACGCCGCCGGTCTCCACCCGACGATCGCCACGGTCGACGCCACCGGCCCGCTGCCCGGGACGTTCGACCGGATCGTCGCCATGGTGTCCGTACGCCCGATCCCGGCCGGCTGGCTGAAAGCGCTGCGGCCGGGCGGCCGGCTGGTCACCACGGTCGCGAAAACCTCGCTCATCGTGGTGGCCGACAAGACCGACGACGGCGGAGCCGCCGGGCAGGTCGCCCGTGACTGGGCGATGTTCATGACGACCAGGTCCGGGGCGGACTACCCGCCCGGCCTTACCGAACTCATCGAGGTCGCGCGGACCGCCGAGGGCGAGCAGGTGTCCCGGGCACGCTTCCCTGTGCTCGACGTCAAGGAGTCGTGGGAGGTGCGGTCGATGCTGGAGATCCTGGCGCCGAGCATCGAGCACGACTTCGCCGAGGACGGCGGCGTGCGGACGGCGGTGATGGTGCACGCTGACGGGTCGTGGGCGCGGGCCGAGCAGGCGGGCCAGGAGCCGCCTGTGGTGCACCAGGCGGGTCCCCGTCGCCTGTGGGACGAGCTGGACCGAGTCCGCGACTACTGGCTCCAGCACGGCGCGCTGCCTTTGTACGGCGCTCAGGTGCGCATCAGCCCAGACGGGACGATCCACCTACAGCGCGGCCGCTGGAAGGCCACCATCGCCTGATCCCCCTGCCATGTACGCCCTGCCGGCCGGCCTGGTCGCCCACAGCCGACGTCGGCCGGATGAGGCCACGGTGCGCCGGGCCTGGCACTCGTCCGCGCCTACCCCCTGAATTGGAACGTTGGCACAGTTGGTCGATGACGACAGGTGGGGTCGGCAGCTTCCGGCGTCGTCGTCGGCGTTCATGGCAGCAGCGTCGGCCCTGGGCTGTACATGGCGGCGATCGGTGCGGTGTTCGCGGTCATCGGTGGGCTGGTCGCCGACCCGGCGAAGGCAAACGGATCGTGAGGCTGCGGTGTTCAGGCGTCCGTGGCGGACAGGATCTGGCGGAGGGTCTCGCGGGCCGCCGGCCAGTCGTCGCCCAGGGCCAGACCGGCGTGATGGTAGGCGTCGAACACCATCGGAATGTCGACGGCCGTCAGGGCGGCGCCCTTCGGGCCGCGGGCGGCGATCTGCAGGGCGATCCCCGCCTGCATCCGCTGCCATGCCGGGTCCTGCTCGAACGACAGGTCGTCCGCGCTGTTCTCCTCCCCGTCCTCCTCGTCGTCGTGGAAGACTTCCTGGGCCAGCGGCGCCACGAGCCGTTCGGCCAGTTCTCCGACTCGCTGCGCCCCGGCACGCCGCCCCGACGCGAGGTCGGCCAATACGTCCCGTACGACGGGGAACCCGCCCAGGCGGAACCGGTCGGCGAGCAGCTCGGCCAGGTGCGCGAGCGCGGCGAACTGCCGCGACTCCGGCGCGGCCTCGACCGCGTCCCTCAGCCGCACCTCCGGGTCGTTGCGATGTTCGGCGAGCTCCTCGGGCGCGGGCGGCTCCGTCGCGAGGGGCCACTGGAAGGTGAGGTAGGGATGCGTCCCTGACAGCCATTCGGCGGTGAGCCGCACCCCCGTCACCAGCTCGACCACGGCCATCGCGGCGGCCTGCCAGTCGTCCTCGTCCCCGGCCGGCAGCTCGGTCATGGCGCGCAGCTCGGGTTCGAGCACCGCGATGTCGTCGCCGGTCCACTCGTCCCAGAACATCGCGTCGAGGGAGGCCAGCACTCGACCGCCGGCCGCGTAGTTCAGCCTGTTGTCGCCCTCCACGTTCCAGTAGACGCCGCACACCCGTGCGTCGCGGCTGAGCCGCCGCAGCACGTGGGGCTGGGTGCCCAGGATTCCGTTGTTCTCGAACAGCATCACGGCCGGGCCCACGGGCGCCACCGACATCGGATGGACCCCGTCGAGGAAGGGGAGGGCCTCCAGCGGGGCGGCCTCGTGCACCTCGTGCGGGGTTCCGCCGCTGACCAGCGCTCCGATGCCGGTGATGGAGAACGGCCTGGGCTCGTGCGGGACGACGACCGTCCAGCAGATGGCCGTCTCCAGCCACGGCTCCTTCCGCAGCAGCTCGCGGTAGTGGGCGAACACCTCGGTGAAGGCTGGGCGGCCATCGGTCATGGCGGACACTCCGGAGCGCGCGGCGACATATCGGAGTGATCTTCGCAGGAGGGGCCGGGGCGTGTCTCACGAAGCGCGCAGGGCGTCGGCGAACCAGGTGAGGGCGCGGGTCGGGTCGTCCGGGGGCGGCCAGCCGTTGACCACGGCGAGCAGCCGGACGTACGTCTGGCGACGCGGGTCCCGGGCGGTGTCGACCAGAGCCAGGAGCCGGTGCCGGAGGGCGGCGTCGTCCGGCCGGCCGACGAGGGAGGCGTACCGCGCGGTCGCGGCGGCGACGATCGCGGCGGCCTGCGGTGAGGCGGGGTCGGCGCCGGCGGCCAACGCGGGGGCGACGTGGTCGCGCACGATCGCCACCGCGTCCGGGCGTGGGACGTTCCCCCGGCCCTGGTCGGCCACGATCTGTTCGGCCAGGCGTCGCATGAGCGCGCCGAACTCCGGGTCGCGGGCCAGCCCGGCCAGCTCGATCCACGCCTCGACCTGCTCGTCCTCGGGGTCGTCGGGCAGCTCGGGGGTCATCGTGCGCCTGACTCCGGTCAGGTCCGCGTCCAGGCCGCCGAACGCGGCGTCGAGGAAGCCGTCGATCAGGCGTCGCCGTTCGTCTGCGGAAAGCCTGGCGAGTCTGTGCATGAGATCCATCTCCTCTGGGGTGGAGCCGCGCCGTGCCACCGCCGTCGCCACCGCGCGCCGCAGGCGCAGCACCCGGATCTGCGTCGCCAGCGCCTCGGCGTGCGCCGCCGCGACCTGGGCCAGGGACAGCTCCCGGTCGAGGACCCGCCGGATCGTGGGCAGGTCGATCCCCAGGTCGCGCAGGGTCCGTACGAGCTCGAGCCGGGCGGCGGCGTCGGCGTCGTAGAGGCGGTGGCCGGCCGGGCTGCGGCCGGTGGGCGGCACGATCCCGCGGTCGGCGTAGAACCGGACGGCCTTGACCGTCAGCCCGGTCCGCCGTGCCAGCTCACCGATCGAATAGAGCGTGTCGCCGTCCATGCCCCCCCCCTCGCGTCTCCCCTTACGGGAGACGCAACTCATGACCGCTGACCGGCACGTACGGCGTGGAGGGCGCGGCCGACGACGGCCGCGAGGTCGCCGCCGTGGGCGCCCCGCCAGTAGATCCGGCCGCAGTCGAGGCAGCGGGCGAACTCGTCATAGCTGCGCCGCGTGCCGGGCTCAAGCGCGTCCTCCACCTCGGCCTTGCCGACCGGGGCGAGCCGCCCGTTGCAGGCCGTGCATCGGGTCCACGGGGCCAGCGGCGGCCGGAAGCGGTCGAGCACGTCGAGGAACTGGTCGTCCGGCCTGGCCCCGCGCACGTACGCGCCGTGCCGCAGCGACCGGCGCCGCAGGATGCCCCGGTCCTGCGTGAGCAGCACCCGGTCTTCGGCGTTTGCCTGCTCGATCAGGGCGTCGTCGTCCATGTCGTTGCGATAGGCGGTGTCCAGGCCGACCAGGCGCAGCCGCCGCGCCAGCGTCCCCAGGTGGACGTCGAGGACGAACCGGCAGCAGGGCACGGCCTGCGGCCTGGGCACGGGCGGCACCTCCACCACCTCGTCCGGGCCCGGCCGATATGACCGCTCGACCGGGCGGCCACCCGCCAGGAATGTGCCGGCCTCGGTCAGCGGCACGCCCGCCGACTCGATCAGGTGGCCGAGCGAGGACGTCCCGTCGTACGGCACGGCCACCTCGGGCCGCCGGTTGCGCGGCGCGAGGAAGATCCACAGCTCGGGCGAGAAGCGTACGGACACGTCCATGCCCCCAGCATGCGCCTTCACGTCCGCAACGCGTCGAGCGTCGTACGGAGGAAGTGGCGCACTGCGGCCGTCTCCCGTTCGTCGAAACCGGACAGGACCGTGACCGCCGTGTCGATGAGCGGCCCGAAGTGGCGCCACCCCAGTTCCTTGGCGCGGTCTTCGACTCTCAGCAGGACCCGCCGCCGGTCCTTGACGTCGCGGACCCGGCTGACCAGGCCGAGCCGTTCGAGCCGGTCGACGACCCCCGTAGTGCCCGCCGAGTTGAGGCCAAGCCCGGCGCCGAGGAAGCCTGCCGTGGCGTCGATCCCGGCCCGCTCCGCGTCGAGCAGGCAGATGAGCGCCCGCACGTCGGTGACGTGCATGCCGTGCTCGGCCGCGAACTCCGCCTGCCGCAGGCCGTATTCCACCGTGACCGCCCGCAGCAGATGGAAGATCTCCATCTCCGGACCCTCGTGCCCACCCGACATGACCCACTCCTATTATCTCGTTCAACGAGATTATTGCTTAGCGAGACATTGTGAGGGGCAGGCATGACGAGCGCCGACGACGGGTTTCTCGCGGCCTACGACGCCGTCCTGGCGGCGCGCTGGCCCGCCTCCACCGAGCAGGCGGAGATCCGCACGCCGTACGGCACGACCCACGTCAACTCCGTCGGCCCCGCGGGCGCGCCGCCGGTGGTCCTCCTGCACGGAGGCGGGACCACCTCGACCGTCTGGTCCGGTACGGCGACGGCGCTCGGCACGGCCTACCGCGTGCACGCGGTCGACACCGTCGGCGACGCGGGCCGCAGCGTCGCCGGCGAGCGGCCGATCCGGAAACTCGGCGACCAGATGGCCTGGCTCGACGCCGTGCTCGACGGGCTCGGCGCCTCACGGGTGTTTCTGTGCGGCCATTCCTACGGCGCGTGGAGCGCACTCCACTACGCGCTCCATCACGCGGGGCACGCGCCCGGCAGGGTGCGGGCCCTGGTGCTGGTCGATCCGACCAACTGCTTCGCCGGGTTCTCCCGCCGCTACCTGCTGCGCGCCCTGCCGATGCTGCTCCACCCGACCGTACGGCGGCGCCGCGCGTTCCTCGGCTGGGAGACGGGGCACGCGGCGCTCGACGGGACGTGGCTGCGCCTCTACGACCTGGCCGCCGCCTTCCCGGCCGCCCGGCCGCTGACCGGGCCGCGTCCCGGCCCGGAGGCGCTGCGGGCGCTACGGCTTCCGGTGCTGCTCCTGCCGGCCGAGCGCAGCAGGGCGCACGACATCGGCCGGGTGGCCGCCTCCGCCGCGGCGCTGCTGCCGCAGGTGGAGACGGCCGTGCTGCCCGGGGCCACCCATCACACCCTGCCCCTCGCGGCCCCGCCCGAGATGGACGCGCGCATCGGGGAGTTCCTCGCCGCGTACGGCGCCTGACTCAGGGGCGGAACCAGTGCTGGGGGCGGGGACCGGTGTTCTGCCAGATGTGCTTGATCTCGCGGTATTCGTTCAGGCCGGTCGGGCCGAGCTCCCGGCCGACGCCCGACTGCTTGAACCCGCCCCACTCCGCCTGCGGCACATAGGGGTGATAGTCGTTGATCCACACGGTGCCGTGCCGCAGCCGGGCGGCCACCCGCTGCGCCTTGCCCGCGTCGGTCGTCCACACGGCCCCGGCGAGGCCATAGTCGGTGTCGTTGCCCAGCGCGACGGCCTCGTCCTCACCGGAGAACCGCTCCACCGTCAGCACCGGCCCGAACGACTCCTCCCGGACGACCCGCATGTCGCGGTGGCAGCCGTCCAGCACGGTCGGCGGGAAGAAGTAGCCCTCGCCCTCCAGCCGCCGCCCGCCGCAGCGCAGTTTCGCGCCCTCGGCGATCCCCGCCTCGACGTACGCCTCGACCTTGGCCAGATGCGCGGCAGAGATCAGCGGCCCGGTCTCGGCCTCGGGGTCGAACGGCCCGCCCAGCCTGATCCGCTCGGCCCGGCGCACCACCGCGTCCACGAACTTCTCGTGGATGGAGTCCTCCACCAGCAGCCGCGCACCGGCCGAGCAGACCTGCCCCGAGTGCAGGAAGACGGCGGTCACGGCGAAGTCGACCGCGGTGTCGAAGTCCGCGTCGGCGAAGACGATGTTGGGGTTCTTGCCGCCCAGCTCCAGGGCGACCCGCTTGACCGTCCGCGCGGCGGCGGCCATGATCCACCGGCCCGTCGCCGGCCCGCCGGTGAACGAGACCAGGTCGACGTCCGGGTGCTCGGCCAGCGGCGCGCCCGCCTCCGCGCCGGCCCCGAGCACGAGGTTGCCCACGCCCGGGGGCAGGCCCGCCTCCTCCAGCAGCCGCATCAGCAGGATCGCGGTCGACGGGGTCAGCTCGCTCGGCTTGAGCACGAAGGTGTTCCCGGCCACCAGCGCGGGCGCCACCTTCCAGGAGGTCTGCAGCAGCGGGTAGTTCCACGGCGTGATCAGGCCGCAGACGCCGACCGGCTCGTACACCACCCGGCTGATCGCGTCGGCGCGCCCGGTGTCGACCACCCGGCCCGCGTCCGTGCCCGCGATCCCGCCGAAGTAGCGGAAACACGCGATCACGTCGTCGACGTCATACTCGCTTTCCACCAGGCGCTTGCCGGTGTCCAGCGACTCCGCCCGCGCGATCTCGGCCTTGTCGCGCTCCAGCAGAGCGGCCACCCGCAGCAGCAGCGCCCCGCGCTCCCGCTCCGGCGTACGCGGCCACGGGCCATCGTCGAACGCCCGCCGGGCCGCCGCGATCGCGGCCTCGGTGTCGGCGCGGGTGGCCTCCGCGACCGTGGCCACGTGCCGCCCGTCGGCCGGGCAGTGGATCTCGCGCCGGCCGCCCTCGGCAGCGTCGCGCCACTCCCCGCCGATGTGCAGGTCCTTCATCTCAGGCGTCCTTCCTGTGCCGGTAGAACTCCACCGGCTCGGGGGCCAGGGGAGTGTTACCGAGGATCAGGTCGGCCGCCTTCTCCGCGACCATCATCACGGGCGCGTAGATGTTGCCGTTCGTCACGTACGGCATGACCGAGGCGTCCACGACCCGCAGGCCCTCCAGGCCGTGCACTCGCATCGTCAGCGGGTCGACCACGGACATCTCGTCCACGCCCATCTTGGCCGTGCAGGAGGGGTGCAGCGCGGTCTCGCCGTCCTTGGCCACCCAGTCGAGGATCTGCTCGTCGGTCTCGACCTCAAGGCCGGGCGACAGCTCGCCGCCGTTGAACGCGTCCATGGCGGGCTGGTTGAGGATGTCGCGGGCCACTCGTACGGCCTCGACCCACTCGCGGCGGTCCTGGTCGGTGGACAGGTAGTTGAACCGCAGCGCGGGCTTCACCCGGGGGTCGGCGCTCTTGATCTTCACGGAGCCGCGGGCGTCGGAGTACATCGGCCCGATGTGCACCTGGTAGCCGTGCCCGCCGGCCGGCGCGCTGCCGTCGTACCGTACGGCGACGGGCAGGAAGTGGAACATCAGGTTGGGGTAGTCGACGTCCTCGTTGCCGCGCACGAAGCCGCCGGCCTCGAAGTGGTTGGTCGCGCCGGGGCCCTTGCGCAGGAACAGCCACTGGGCGCCGACCATCGGCCGGTTGCGCCACTTCATCGCGGGCTGCATCGACACCGGCTGCTTGCAGGCGTACTGGATGTAGACCTCCAGGTGGTCCTGGAGGTTCTCGCCCACGCCGGGCAGGTCGTGGACCACGTCGATGCCGTGCGCCTTCAGGTGGTCGGCGTCGCCCACGCCGGACAGCTGCAGGAGCTGCGGGGAGTTGATCGCGCCGCCGCAGAGGATGACCTCCCCGGCCCGCACCCGCTTGCCGTCGAACTCGACGCCGACCGCGCGCTTGCCCTCGAACAGGATCTTCGTGACGAACGCCCGGGTCTTGACCGTGAGGTTCGGGCGGTCCATCACGGGGTGGAGGTAGGCCCGGGCGGCCGACAGGCGGCGCCCGCGGCGCAGGTTGCGGTCGAACGGCGCGAAGCCCTCCTGGCGGTAGCCGTTCACGTCGTCGGTCAGCGGGTAGCCCGCCTGCTGCACGGCCTCGAAGAACGCCTTGAACAGCGGGTTCTTCGCCGGGCCGCGCTCCAGCACCAGCGGCCCGTCGTGCCCGCGCATCGGGTCGGACGGGTCGGCGGCCAGGCAGTTCTCCATCCGCTTGAAGTACGGCAGGCAGTGCGCGAAGTCCCAGGTCTCCATGCCCGGATCGGCGCCCCAGCGCTCGTAGTCCATCGGGTTGCCGCGCTGGAAGATCATGCCGTTGATGCTGCTCGACCCGCCGAGGACCTTCCCGCGGGCGTGGTAGATCCGCCGGCCGTGCATGTAGGGCTCGGGCTCGGACTCGTACTTCCAGTCGTAGAACCGGCTGCCGATGGGGAACATCAGCGCCGCGGGCATGTGGATGAACACGTCCCACAGGTAGTCGGGACGGCCCGCCTCCAGCACGAGCACGCGGTTCGAGGGGTCGGCCGACAGCCGGTTCGCGAGCGCGCTCCCCGCTGATCCACCACCGACGATGACAAAGTCATACATGTCCGCCTCCCGGGCAGGATGATATTGATATGCGCAATAGAGTGCAGCATTCGCAACGTCACGCGCCGGACCCCGATCTCACGGGGGGCGACGAGACCGCCGCGAGGTCCGACGCGAGGTCCGAGGGGAGCGGCGGCGTCCAGTCGGTGGACCGGGCCGTCACGATCCTGGAGATCCTCTCCCAGCGCGGCGAGGCCGGCGTGAGCGAGGTCGCGGCGGAGATCGGCGTCCACAAGTCCACCGCGTTCCGGCTTCTCGGCGCCCTTGAGTCGCGCGGCCTGGCCGAGCAGGCCGAAGACCGCGGCAAATATCGCCTCGGCTTCGGCATCGTCCGGCTCGCCGCCGGGGTGGCCGCGCGGCTCGACCTCGTCCAGCAGAGCCGCCCGGTGTGCCGGCGTCTCGCCGAGGAGATCGGCGAGACCGTCAACATCGCCGTCGCGCGGTCCCACTACGCCATCAACCTCGACCAGGTGCGCGGCCAGGCGGCCGTCACCGCCCACAACTGGGTGGGCCAGCCCACCCCCCTGCACGCCACGTCGAGCGGCAAGGTCCTGCTCGCCCACCTCGACGAGCGGCGCCGCGAACGGCTCATCGCCGCCGCCGGGCTGGAGCGCTTCACCCCGGCCACGGTGACCGACGCGGGCGAGCTGCGCCGGCAGCTCGCCGAGGCGCTGCGGCAGGGCTACGCGGTCACCGTGGAGGAGTACGAGATCGGGCTGAACGCCATCGCCGCGCCCATCCGCTCCCACGAGGGCGAGGTGGTGGCCGCCGTCAGCGCCTCCGGCCCGGCCTACCGGTTCAGCGAGGAGCGCATGCACGAGCTCGCGCCCGTGCTCGTCGCGGGCGCCGCCGACATCAGCCACCGTCTCGGCCACGGTGGGTGACGGCGCTCATCGCGCCCCGGCGGGCTCGTTCACGCGGCGCCGCCACCGGGGGAACGAGCGCGGCTGGTCGACGCCGAGCACCGCGACCGTGCGGCCCTCCCGCCGGTAGACGGCCAGGAAACGCCGGGACGCGAGGTCGCCCTCCTCGACGCTCACCTCGTCTCCCGGCAGCGTGTGCCCGGCGAACTGCACCCGCATGCCGTACTGGTCGGACCACAGGTAGGGCGGCGCGAGCGTGTCCGGCACGGACGCGCCGCCGGACAGCAGCGTCCGCGCGGCCGTCGCGGGACGCCGGGCGGCGCCGGTCCAGTGCTCCACGCGCAGGTGGACGCCGAGAGCGGGGTCGAACCAGGCGGCGCAGTCGCCGACCGCGACGACTCCCGGCACGTTCGTCGCGCCGCCCGCGTCGCAGACGACGCCGTCGCCGAGCAGCACCCCGCTGCCGTCGAGCCACTCCACGACCGGCCGCGCGCCGATGCCGACGAGCACCACGTCGGCGTCCAGGCGGCGTCCGTCGTCGAGCAGCACGCCGTCGACGCGGCCCTCGCCCGTCAGGCCGCGTACGGCGGCGCCGCAGATGAGGCGCACGCCGTTGTCCTCGTGCAGCCCGGCGAGCGCGGTGCCCATCTCGGGCCCGAGCGCGCGGGCGAACGGCGCGGGCGCGGCCTCGACGATCGTCACGTCGAGGCCGAGCGTGCGGGCGACGCAGGCGACCTCCGCGCCGATGAACCCGGCCCCGATCACCACGAGCCGCCGGGCGGCGCCGAGGTCGGCCCGCAGGGCCGCCGCGTCGTCGATCGTGCGCAGCGTGTGCACGCCGGCGAGACCACCCCCGAGGGTGCGGGCGACCGCGCCGGTGGCGATGACCACGCCGTCGGCCTCGACCGCGGAGCCGTCGGCGAGCGCGACGCGCAGCGACCGCCCCCGGTCGAGGCCGGTGGCGGCGACGCCCAGCCGCCACTCGGCGCCGAGGTCCTCGTCGTCGCCCTCCAGGGCGAGATCGGCCGTCGTCATCTGCCCGGTGAGGAACTCCTTGGACAGCGGGGGACGGTCGTAGGGGCGGTGCGGCTCGGCCCCGACGATCGTCAGGCGCCCTTCGAAGCCCTGGGCGCGCAGCGCGCGGGCCGCCGACAGCCCGGCGAGCGACGCGCCGACGACAGCGACCGATTTCACGACATCCTCACGGCTTTCACGACACCCTCACGGCGTCTCAGGCCGAACCGGTGCGGACGCCGGGCGGCAGGTTCGGCGGCAGGTCCGACGGCACGACGTAGACGGTCTCGTCCTGGACCACCACCTGGTGGGTGCGCACCGGCAGCTTCGCGGGAGGAGCGTCCACCTGGCCCGTGCGCAGGTCGAAGCGCGACGCGTGCAGGGGGCACTCCACCTCGCACCCTTCCAGCCACCCGTCCGCGAGCGACGCGTCCTGGTGCGTACAGGTGTCGTCCACCGCGTACAGTTCACCGTCCTCTGTGTGGAAGACGGCGATCGGGGGATCTGTCTCGATTCGGAGGGCCTCACCCCTGGGCAGGGCGGCGAGGGGGCACGCAGGAATCATGCGAGGGTTTCCCAGTTTCGTAAGGTGGAACAGGAAGCGCTATGCGCAACAGACTGAGTGGAGATCGCGCCAAAGTCAAGGGGCGACATGCCGCCTGTGGAGTGATAAGCGCGACTCTGGTCCCCGCGCAGGTGAGGCCCCCTGTCTCCGCCATCCCCTGTCGTCGCACCGCCACCGCCCTGTCGCACGCCGTCCCCGTGCCGGCCGTGCGAGCCGGAGGGACGCAAAGACGTACGGCCCCGCCGCCTGTCGCCGGGGGGACGACGGGCGGCGGGGCCGTACGCGTGGGTGGGGTGGTAGGGGAGTCAGGCGGCGACGGTCGTGCGGCCGCGCACCTGCAGGACGGTCAGCAGACCGACGATGACGGTGACGCCGCCGGTGATCCAGGCGGTCCACGCAGAGGCGGAGTCGCCGTCGAAGCCGAACGCCCAGGGAGAGACGAGCAGCAGAGCGCCGAACGCCGCGGTCACCCAGGAGCTGGCGCCGCCCGCGCCCAGGATGGACCACAGGGCGGAGACGACGAGCAGGGCGCCGAGGATGAGCAGTGGTTGCGTGGCCGCCTGGGCGTCGGCCCAGAAGAACGGTGCGAGCACCGCGACCAGCCCGGCGACGAGGGCGACGACGTCGGACAACGATCTCGTGAGATCCATCCGTGCCTCCGTACGGGGAGAGGTGACCTGTTATCTGACGGTCTGCCTGATTGACCGCCCGGTCAACAATCCGCTACGTCAGGATTTCCTAACCCTGCGTCACATCGTCCTGGACGGGACTGGTGCGGACCCGCCCGGTCAGGACTGGTTGAACAGCGACAGCGTGATGGTGGAGTGGTATTCGCCGGCGGCGACGTCGACCGGGGTGCGCAGGGCCAGATCGGCGTTGACCTCCGAAGTGCCGATCTCGTCGGCGGAGTTGGCGGTGGAGACCAGCAGCTCCTGCCCCTGCAGACCGACCGTGGGAGCGCCGGTGCCGTCGGAGATGGCGCTGGAG
>NZ_VJVX01000209.1:0-827 GCF_008033685.1 Microbispora sp. CSR-4 | reverse complement strand
CGGCACGAACGGCACGAACGGCAGAACAGCGCTACTCGGCCTGGCCGTGGACGGCAAAACCCTGCGCGGCAGCCGCACCGGCGACCGTGTGACCCACCTGCTGGCCGCCACCCGCCACGACACCCAGACGGTGATGGCTCAAGCCCAGGTCGCAGCCAAAAGCAACGAGATCCCCGCGTTCACGCCCCTGCTGTCCGGGCTCGACCTCACCAGCGTGGTCATCACCGCCGACGCCCTGCACACCCAGCACGAGCACGCCAGGCAGATCGTCGCGGCCGGAGGGCACTACGTGTTCATCGTCAAGGGCAACCAGCCCACCCTGCTGCGCCGGCTCAAGGCCCTGCCCTGGCGCGAGGCCATCCTCAACGACCGCACCGACGAGACCCGGCACGGACGCCGCGAGATCCGCCGCATGAAGATCTGCACCGTCCGCCCAGGCCTGCCCTTCCCCCACGCCGCCCAGGCCATCCAGGTCAAACGACGCCGCACCAACAACGCCACCGGGAAGACCACCATCGTCACCATCTACGCCATCACCAGCCTGCACCCCGGCCAGATCACCCATGCCCACCTCGCCGGACTGATCCGCGGCCACTGGAGCATCGAAGCCCTGCACCACATCCGCGACGTCACCTACCGCGAAGACGCCTGCACGATGAGGACCGGGGCCGCACCCCGGATCATGGCGAGCCTCCGCAATCTGGCCATCGGCCTGGCCCGCCTGATCGGCTGGACCAACATCGCCGCCGCCACCGACCACTACCGCAGCCACCCCACCGATGCACTTCAGCTACTCGGTCTCACAACCTGAGAACGCTTCAGCCCTG
>NZ_VJVX01000208.1:0-831 GCF_008033685.1 Microbispora sp. CSR-4 | reverse complement strand
AGCCTCGCCGGTGTCGAACTCCTCCGGGATGTCGGGGTCGTCAGCGCCGCCCGCAGCGCCGGGGTCGCCCAACGCGCCGGAAACGGTGTCATCGGCCCGCCTCAGGTCGTCGGCGCTTCCGGTGGCGTTGGTGTCGTCGGCGCTCTCCGCACCGGCATCTGCCTCAGCCTCGGCATTGTCGAGGTCGTCGGCCTGGCCGGGTGCAGGGTCGCCCGTGTCGTCCCGGCCTTCCCCGAAGCCCCCGGCATCCCGCGCGTCTTCGACATGGTCGGCGGTGTCGTCGGCCTGGCCCGGCTCGTCAGTGGTCCCGGCGATGTCGAGGGCGTAGTCGCTGGGGGCGCTGTCGCCGAGGTCTGCGAAGTGGTCGCTGACGTCGTCATCGGCGGCAGGGTCAGCAGGGTCTTCGGTGGCCGGGTCGGCCTGGCTTGGCTCGTCAGTGCATCCGGCAGGGTCGGGGACGTAGTCGCTGGGGGCGCTGTCGCCGAGGTCTGCGAAGTGGTCGCTGACGTCGTCGTCGGTGGCCGGGTCGGCGGGGTATGGGTCGTCGGCGGTGGGGTCGGTGGTTTCGGGGTCGGTGGGGAGGGATTCAGCGCTGACCACGACGAGGAGCTCGGCGGCGATCTTCTGCTCCAGCAGGGCGATCAGCGCGTCCGCCTGACGTACCGTCAGCGGGCGGTCATCCCCCTGTGCCCTCAGCTTGGCGTACGCCTGCAACAACGCCATCAACCGGGCGCCGGCCTCACGCGGCAGGTAGAACTCCCCTTCCACGCCGCCGCCCTTGCCCGGGCGGACCCGCAGGAACCGCCGCCCGTAATCGGCCCGCTCATCCCG
>NZ_VJVX01000207.1:0-838 GCF_008033685.1 Microbispora sp. CSR-4 | reverse complement strand
TCCCCGGCACCGCCTACCTCGACCTCGCCCTCCACGCCGCCGACCACACCGGCCACACCACCATCGACGAACTCCTCCTCCACGCCCCACTCGTCCTGCAACCCGGCCGTACGGTCCGGGTCCAGGTGATCGTGAACGGCGCGGACACCGACGGGCAGGCGACGCTCGACGTGTACTCCCGCCCCGAGGGAGAGCACGGTGAGTGGACCCACCACGCCACCGCCGTACTGGCCAAGGACGATGCCGAGCCCGGCTTCGACCTCACCGCGTGGCCTCCGGCGGACGCGACCCCTGTAGACGTGGCAGGCGTGTACGAGACTCTGACCACGGCGGGGCTGGACTACGGTCCGGTGTTCCGGGGACTGCGCGCCGCCTGGCGGCGCGGCGACGAACTGTTCGCCGAGGTCTCCCTACCCGAAAGCGAACGGGCCGGCGTGGCGGACTTCGGCGTGCACCCCGCGTTGTTCGACGCGGCCGTCCACCTGCCCGCCTGGGCGGGGCTTGCCGAGGTGCCGGAGGGACAGAACCGGTTGCCGTTCGCCTGGAACGGCGTCCGCCTGCACGCCACCGGCGCCACCGACCTGCGGGTACGCGTCAAGCTGGGCGACTCCGGATCGCTGTCGCTCCAGGCCGCCGACCCCACCGGCGCGCCGGTCGCCTCGATCGACACCCTTACCGCCAGGCTGGTCTCCGCCGAGCAGCTCAAGGTCTCCGGATCGGCTGAGGAGAACACCCTGTTCCGGGTGGAGTGGTCACCGCTGGATCCCGTGCCGGCCCCGCGCGAGGCATGGGCGGTGCTCGGCGACCGCCCGCTCTACGACACACTGCGCCAGACCGT
>NZ_VJVX01000206.1:0-842 GCF_008033685.1 Microbispora sp. CSR-4 | reverse complement strand
TGTTGCAGGCGTACGCCAAGCTGAGGGCACAGGGGGATGACCGCCCGCTGACGGTACGCCAGGCCGACGCGCTGATCGCCCTGCTGGAGCAGAAGATCGTCACCGAGCTCCTCGTCGTGGTCAGCGCCGAATCCCTCCCCACCGACCCCGAAACCACCGACCCCACCGACGACAACCCACACCCCGCCGACGACACCAGCGACCCGGCCACCCAAGACCCCGCTGCCCCGGCCACCGACGACACCAACCCCGACGCCACCGGAAGCGCCGACGACCTGAGCCGGGCCGATGACACCGTTTCCGGCGCGTTGGGCGACCCCGGCGCTGCGGACGGCACCGACGACCCCGACATCCCGGAGGAGTTCAACGCTGCCCATGCCGAGGCCGAGGCCGGGGCCGGGGCGGAAGCGGGTGCCGGGAGCGCTGACGACATTAGCGACTCTGCGCCTCACAAGGCCGACGACAATGTCTCCGACGCGATGAGCGCCGACGACTCCACCGAGGCCGAGGCAGGTGTTGGTGCGGGGAGCGACGCCGCTGCCGACGGAGCCACGGACGCCGGTGCCCGGAGCGCTGGCGACGCTTGCGCTACAGCGGTGACCGGCATCGATGACGTGCGCGAAGCCGAGGCCGACCCCGCCACCAATTACGCCACCACCCCTGCCACCGACTCTGCCACCGACTCCGCCCCTGGCTCCGCCGATGCCACGGCCGGACTTCGCAACGAGGAGCCTTGCGGTTGCTGACGGCGGCCATGGAAAGCTCCCCGTAGGCGGCCAGATACCGCCCCGCTGATGGCCGCGGGGTTCCCCGTGGACGGCCAGATATCTCCCCGCTCCTTC
>NZ_VJVX01000205.1:0-851 GCF_008033685.1 Microbispora sp. CSR-4 | reverse complement strand
GGCCTTGGCCTGGCCGTACCAGAACGCCGCGACCTGCTGAGCGGCGAGGTTGGTGTTGGCCAGGTTCACGGCCGGAACCGAGTCGGCGTGAGCCGGGGCAGCGATCGCCGCGGAGGCCAGCAGGCCGGCCGCGATCCCGCCCAGAGCGAGAGTGCGCTTCATTGGAATTCTCCTGGTCTGTCGTGGGGCGTCACCTGCGCCCCATCCGTCAGTGAGGAACGAGGAGAAAGTTATAGGAGGAAATGGGGTGACGTAAGTGGCTTCGTGACCGTGCTCCGGGGGAGTGTGCCTCACGGGGCTGATCTGGATCATGTGCGAAGGACGTTTTGGCTGATCATCGCGGGTGTGGGGCGGTGTCCGATACCTGCTTCGTTGGACCGATTCAACGATCGCTGTGATGCAAATCACACTTTGGAACGAAACCAACACATCGAGCGACCCGTCAAAGCGGCCTCGCTCATGGCGGAGCGGAGGCCGCCGGCCATCCGGGCGTAGGCCGATGAATGGGACGAACGGCATATTCGGGACCGTTAGTCAAGAGGTCGAAGGAGGCGAGCCCGCGCCCCGTCGTTTCCCGGCAAGCGCGGCGCCGTTGCCGACGACGTGAGGGGAGACGGCTCGGTGGTCGGCTGATCAAGACTCTCCGCGAGGGCGCAATGCGCCGGACTGTTTCTGGGCGGCCGGACTGTTTCTGGGCGGCCGGACTGTTTTGGGGCAATGGAAAAGGGCCCGGCTGGAGGCCGGGCCCTTTCCTTGACTCTGCGTTACTGGGGGGTTGATCAGACGATCTTGCCGGACCAGTTGGCGGCAGCGGCCTTGTAGACGCCCAGGGTCTCACCGTCGAAGTACGG
>NZ_VJVX01000204.1:0-852 GCF_008033685.1 Microbispora sp. CSR-4 | reverse complement strand
CGTCTGATCGCCAACTCGCCGCTGTGGTCCTCTGATGGTTCATCCGCCCGGGAGCCCTTCCCGATCATCAACTTCGGGCTCCGGCAGCGCGGCGACGCATCCGATGCCGCAAGCACGGACGCCCCGGGCGCGGACGTTCCAGGCATCGATACCGGCAGCGCAACCAACGACGGCGCGGATGCCACGAGTGGGGCTGCCACCGGTACGAATGCCGCTGGCACGAACGGCGCTGACGCGGGTGCCGCCCGTGAGGCTGCCGATGGCGCGGACGCTGCTGGCACAAACAGCACTGGCGCGAACGGCACTGGCGCGGCCGGCCCGGGTGTGGGCGCAGGTGCCTCCGATTCGGGTGGTCGTGGTCGGGGTGGTGTGCGGTCGTCGTGGGTGGTGGTGGGGTCGGTTCGTGAGGTGGCCCAAGAGCTGGCGCTGACCCCGCTTCCCGATGACGTGGATGTGTGCCTGGCCGAGGCGGAGGAGTTGCTGTTCGCCCGGGATCGGATCACCAGCGCGCTGGCCGACCGGGTGGGGCGGGTGCATCGGGCGGGGCAGGCCAGGCAGCATGGGCATGCCTCCACCCGCTGCTGGTTGCGCACCAGTGGGGGGATGACGGTGGGCGGAGCTGGCCGCTTGCTCACCCTCGGCGCGGAACTGCCCCGCCTCCCCGTCGTGCGGGAGAAGTTCGCCACGGGTGAGCTGGCAGCGGGGGTGGTGGAGGCCATCTGCGCCGCTGTGGCCGGACTGACCGACGAGCAAGCCACCCTGGCGGAGCCGATCCTGGTGGACCTGGCCGGCAAAGCGGGGGCGGCGGAGGTCGCCAAGGCCGGCCGCCATCTGCGGGCGGTGCTGGACCCC
>NZ_VJVX01000203.1:0-859 GCF_008033685.1 Microbispora sp. CSR-4 | reverse complement strand
GTCAGGGCGTCAGCGCTGCAGGGTCAGCAGGCCGGGCCGGTAGGGCAGCAGGCCGTAGTCGCCGCCGGAGCTGGGGCTGCGGCCCTGGTAGAGCAGCTGCAGGTTGCAGGGGTCGACGGTCTTGGTCTGGTCGGGGTTGGTGCGGACCAGGTCGCCGTGGCTGATGTCGTTGGTCCAGGTGGCGCCGCTGTTGGCCTTGCCGGCGAAGGGGTTGCTCTCGCTGGTGGCCTGCGGGGTCCAGTTGCCGCCCAGGCTGGTGGCGGTGTAGGAGCGGAAGTAGCGGCCCTGCGAGCCGATCGACTCCACCAGCATCAGGTACTTGTTCTGGCCCTGGAGCTTGTAGACCTCGACACCCTCGAAGAGGTTGTTCGTCGAGTCGCTCATGATGGTGGTGTAGTTGGAGCCGAAGTTGCCCGGGAAGTTCCCGATGGGCATGCTCGACCGGTAGATCTTGCCGTTGTCCCCGGCGAAGAACAGGTACATGTTCTGGTCGTCACCGATGAGCGTCTGGTCGATCGGGCCGGTGCCGGAGCCGGAGATGCTCGCCGTCGACAGCGTCTGCTGCGCCGACCAGCCGTTCGGGTTGCTGGGGTCGGTCGAGGTCCGGTAGGAGAACGCGGTGCCGCCCCACTGGTACGCGAGCACCCAGATGTTCTTGGGAGCGAAGTAGAACAGCGTCGGCGCGACGGCCGAGAAGTTCATCGAGTTCTGGCTGGCCGAGGCCATGTCGGACCAGTTCGTGAACAGGCCGAAGTTCATCGAGCCCCAGCTCGATCCGTTGTCGTGCGTCGTCGCGTAGACGAGGTGCTTGCCGTTGTAGACGACGTTGGTGAAGTCCTTCAGCGAGACCCACCCGGAC
>NZ_VJVX01000202.1:0-865 GCF_008033685.1 Microbispora sp. CSR-4 | reverse complement strand
GCACATGGTCGCCGGGAGCGGGCAGCCGTCGACCCAGCACGTGGCATACCGGGCGAAGATGGCCCGCCGCTGGGCAGGAGTCGCCAGACGGACCTTGCGGCCCATGTCGAGCACCTGCCCGTCGGCGTTCATGACGATCCGCACCAGAGTCGAGGTCCGGGCGAGCCGGTGCACGCTGGAGACGGGCAGCACCTGCCCGGTCGCCAGCAACAACCCCGGCGGCACCATCCCCAACGCCCCTCCCAGAGACGCCCCCAGCAGCGTGCTTGCCGACGCTCCCAGCGCCGACCCCAAGAACGCCCCGGGCATCGCGCCCGCCGACGCACCCGGAGATCCCGGTGACCCACCTTGCGCCGCACCCCGCGATGCCCCCTGTGCGGCTCCTTGCGACGCTGCTTGCGACGCTGCTTGCGCCGTCCCCGGTGTCCCACGCCCGGCTCCCGGTGCCGTTCCCGATGCCCATCCGGGTGGTGTCTCCCGCTCCGGTCCGGGCCCGCCGGGCGTCGCTCCCGACGGTCCCGACGGTCCCGATGTCCCCGACGCCTGCGTCGCACGCGAGCACCGCGCCTCACCGCAGCACCGGCACGCACCCTGGCCGTCGCACCGGCACATGCTGTGGCCATGCCGGCAGTCCCCCGCAGGCCCAGGCCCGGCGTGGGTGTGACGTACGGAGGCGTCCTCGGGCGGAGGGTCCGGCCACGCCGCCTGCGATGGCGCCACCTCCGTAGGCGCTGCCTGTGAGTGCGCCGCCTGCGATGGCGGCGCATCCGAAGCCGTCCCGCCCGAAGACGCTGTGTCCGAAGGTGCTGTGTGCCAATGCGCGCCACCGTCGGCAGGCCATGCGGAGCCGCCCCGCGTGGCGTGC
>NZ_VJVX01000201.1:0-878 GCF_008033685.1 Microbispora sp. CSR-4 | reverse complement strand
AGACCGTTGAGGATGAACAGGTTGGTGATCACCGTGAAGATCAGCAGACCCAGGATCGACCCGATGATCGTGCCCCGGCCGCCGCTCAGCAGCGTCCCACCGATGATCACCGCCGCGATCGCGTCCAGCTCGTACAGATCACCATGCGTGGACGACCCCGTCGTGGTCCGCGCCATGATCAGCACCGCGGCGATCCCGCAGCACAGACCCGACAGCGCGTACAACATCAGCGTGTGCTTGCGCACGTCGATACCGGCCAGCCGCGCCGCCTCGGGGTTGCCGCCCACCGCATAGGTGCGCCGGCCGAACGTCGTACGGTTCAGCACCACCCAGCCGATCAGCACCACCAGCGCGAACACATACACCAGCAACGGCAGCCCGAGCAGCCGCGTGGTCGACAGGTCCACGATCAGCGAGTTGTCCGGCTGCACCAGCTGCGTGCGCTGGTTCGACATCCGCTGCGCCAGGCCACGCCCGGCCACCATCATCGCCAGCGTCGCGATGAACGGCACCATCCGCCCATAGGCGATCAAAATGCCGTTCAACAGTCCCGCGCCGGTGCCGACCAGCACCGCGCACACGATCATCACGATCGGCCCGTAGGACTGCGTGGCCAGCGTCGTCGCCCACACCGAGGCCAGCGCCATCAACGCCCCGACCGACAGGTCGATGCCACCCCCGATGATCACGAACGTCATCCCGACCGTGATCACACCGATCGTCGAGGCCAGCGCCAGAATGCTCACCAGGTTGGACGAGGTGGCGAAGTTCTCCGGCCTGGTCACCAGACCCACGATCGCCAGCAGCACCAACGCCGCGACCAGCCCCAGGTGCCGGACCTCGCCCAGCCGGCCGAACCGCCCGCCCGGACCCGCCGC
>NZ_VJVX01000200.1:0-882 GCF_008033685.1 Microbispora sp. CSR-4 | reverse complement strand
ACGAAGGCTCAGAGTCTTACTGGCGGCCGCCGCCTTGCCTTTGGTGGTGGCGGGCATGCTCCTGGGGGTACGGCCCGCCGCGGCGGCCTCGCTGACCCGGGTGACCGGCTTCGGCGCCAACCCCACGAACCTGAACATGTACCTCTACGTGCCCGACCGGGTCGCGGCACGGCCGGCGCTGCTGGTGCTGGTGCATTACTGCACCGGATCCGCCGGCGCGATTTTCAACGGCAACGGGCACGACTACGTCACCGCCGCGGACCGGTACGGGTACATCATCGTGGTCCCCGAGGCCACCCGCAGTGGGCAGTGCTTCGACGTGTCCACCCCCGCCGCGCTCAGGCGCGACGGCGGGAGCGACTCCACCGGCATCATGTCGATGGTCTCCTGGGCGCGGCAGCGCTACAACGTCGACCCGAACCGGATCGTCGTGAGCGGCTTTTCCTCCGGCGCGATGATGACCAACGTCCTGGCCGCCGAATATCCCGACGTGTTCTCGGCCGGGGCGGCCTTCTCCGGCGTACCGGCCGGATGCTTCGCGACCACCGACGGCTCCCTGTGGAACAGCCAGTGCTCCGGCGGCAACCTCATCAAGTCCGCCCAGCAATGGGGCGACCAGGCCCGCGCCATGTACCCCGGCTACACCGGCCGCTACCCCCGCATGCAGCTGTGGCACGGCACCACCGACACCACTCTCGCCTACCCCAACTACGGCGAAGAGATCAAGCAGTGGACCAACCTGCACGGGCTGAGCCAGACCCCGTCCTTCACCGACCACCCGCAGTCGTCGTGGACCCGCACCCGCTACGGCGACACAAGCACCCAGGCCACCATCGAAGGCATCAGCATCTCCGGCGTCGGCCACCAACTCCCCATGAACGG
>NZ_VJVX01000020.1:0-119098 GCF_008033685.1 Microbispora sp. CSR-4 | reverse complement strand
GGGGCCGGGGATGGTGGGCTTGCCGGGTTCCAGGCCGTAGCCCATCTGCCCATCGGGGAATTTGTCCACGTAGAGGGTGATGCGGCGGACCTCGCCCGGCTCCCCTGCGGTCTTACGGGTGGTCTTGCCGGCGGGTTCCGCGGTGGCTTGACTTGCCACGGCGAACGGTGTGATCGCGGCGGCTGCGGCCGCGGTGGTGGCGAAGGCGCGCCGCGACAGCAGGCGTCGCGTCACGTCGCTGGTCTTCTCGGTCATGGTTCCCAATCGGTGACGGCGCTCGCCCACGTGCGGCAACGTGTGGCGAGCTGGGGGGTGGTCCGTGACGCCGGCGGTGAGCCGGCCATGCCGATCCGGAGGACTTTGTACAGACGTGGGGGGACTTCTGTCGATAAGACCCATCCTTTAGCGGGTTTCTTCAGGAAGTATGGTAACGAACGAGTCTACTTAGTCATAGATGTGGACTAAATACGGCCAGAATGTTACGTTTCCGCCGAAGCGTCGGAGGAGTGACCACCGGTCTCCGAAGGGATGTGGACGTCACGGCACCGCTGCCGTCTCCGGAAACGATCGATCGGCGCAGAGACGAGGAGATCGCCGGGGCCGGTGCCACGTCCGACATCGTCGAGCCCGGTGACCACTGCCGCTGACCAGGTAGTTCTTCCGAAGGTTGCTGTTGCCCCCCCTACAACCGAAGGAGCGGACGATGGGCCGAAGAGACCTCTTCGCACACCCCGGCCACCCGCCCGGTGCCGTGTCGTGATCACAAGGGAGACGTCGCCCTGACTCTGGGCGTGGCGACGCCGCCCGTCATGGCCGCCTGACCTACCACAGCTCCGAGGCCGACACCGCCTGGCCGAGTTCCGCGACGCCCGTGTACGCGAGCTCTCCCGCCCGGCACGCCCCCCGAGTGACGTCGGCCGAAGTGCGATGTCCGACGGCCGAGCATCAGATCATGAGAGGTACACGGTATATGCGCATCAGATCTTCATCGGGCTTCGTCCGTGCTCTGCGGAAGGCGCTCAGATCCCCGGCCACGTTCGGACGCATGGCGTTGGTGATCCTGGCTGTGGCACTGCCGACGGTATGGCTGTCGGGAGTCGGTGCCGCGGCACAGGACCAGGGTCAGCGGGCCGGCCTGGCGGCGGAGCAGACGCTCGTCTGGACCGCCGACAACAGCTACACCGAATACAAGTCCGCGCCGACCACGGCGACGGCCGGCCTCGTGACGATCGTCTTCGAGACCAACGCGTCGACCGGCAACACCTACGGCATGACGCACACGCTGACGTTCGACGACGACAGCCCCGGCTACAACCACGACGTCGACGTCAACATCATGGCCAGCCCCTTCGACACGAGCGGGGGCAGGCACGAGGTTCAGGTGACCCTCACCCCCGGAACGTACCGCTACTACTGCGAGATCCCCGGTCACGCGGGAATGGTCGGCGAGCTCGTGGTCACCAGCGCCGAACCCACCGACACGACGCCGCCGCAGGTGTCGGCGTCGGTGTCGGGCGACAAGAACGCCGACGGCGACTACGTGGGTTCCGCCGCGGTGACCATCTCCGCGACCGACGACGAGTCGGGGGTGGAGACGGTGGAGTACGCCTTGGACGGTGGTGCGTTCCAGGCCTACTCGGCTCCGGTGCCGGTGGATCAGGTCGGCGAGCACACGGTGCGCTACCGGGCGACCGACAAGGCCGGCAACACCTCTGAGGTGCAGTCGGTGACGTTCACGGTAGTGGCCCCGCAGCCGGAGGACACCACCCCGCCCGAGGTGTCGGCGTCGGTGTCGGGCGACAAGAACGCCGACGGCGACTACGTGGATTCCGCCACGGTGACCATCTCCGCGACCGACAGCGAGTCGGGGGTGGAGACGGTGGAGTACGCCTTGGACGGTGGTGCGTTCCAGGCCTACTCGGCTCCGGTGCCGGTGGATCAGGTCGGCGAGCACACGGTGCGCTACCGGGCGACCGACAAGGCCGGCAACACCTCCGAGGTGCAGTCGGTGACGTTCACGGTGGTCGCGACGCCGCCCGCCGAGACACCGCTGACCGTTACCGCCGCGTCTCGTTGTGTGGGCTCGTCGGCGTACGTGGCGGTCACGGCCGTCAACGACGGCGACGTGCCGGCGACGATCACACTGACCACCCCGTACGGCACCAAGACCGTGGCCGACGTGGCCCCGGGCAAGCAGGCCTACCAGTCCTTCAACACCCGTGCCGGGCAGATCGGCGCGGGCAAGGCCACCGTGACCGGTACGTCGCTCATCAACGGCGAGCAGGTCACCACGTCCTACGAGGCCGCATACAACGCGATCAGCTGCGGCTGACGTCACGGTATGCGGCACCGGGGACGCCGCCTCGGTGAACAAGTGAACAGGAGCCGACCGGCCGATGGGCCGGTCGGCTCCTGCCTCATAACGGCCCTCTACACCCTGCTGTCTACAGCCCGCCCTCTACAGCCCGGCCGTCGAGGGGTCACCGCTCAGCAGCTCCACCGCGGCCCGGGCGTTGGCGCGGGCCGCGCCGTACGTCGCGATGTAGGCCCCGGCGCCGGGCCGCCAGATCGGCAGGCCCATCTCCATCACGACGGCGGCCGGGCGGGCGGCGAGCAGCGCGGAGACCAGCTCGCGGCTGTCGGGGTGGCGGTGGGCGTCCTTGACGACCACGATCAGCGAACGCTTCCGGGCCCGGCCGAGCAGCTCTCCGGCGTCGGCCTCCGACGGCTTGACCCGGACGATCTCGGCCTCCGGCAGCCACGGCGCGATGCCCCAGGGCACCTCGCCCACCGCGATCGTCGGCGGCGTGTCGATCTCGACCACGAACGGGTCGGTCAGCGGCCCCGCCGAGCCCGTCAGCGACACGGCGCGCCGGGCGGCGTCCAGGCCGACGACCTCGCCGTTCGCGGCCTCCCCATTGACCGACGACCCGTTCGGGGACGGCCGCGTGCCGTCGAACCAGTCGCGCAGCCGCTCCACCCGGGCGGCGGCCTCCTCCAGCCGCTCGGCGGCGAGCCTGCCCTCGGCGACGGCGTCCACGATGTGGTCCACCATGCCGCGTACGTCCTCCGCGGTGGGCAGCGGCCCGAGGCACAGCAGGTCGGCGCCCGCGGCCAGGGCCCGCACCGCGCCCTCCGCGAGCCCCACGCTCCCGCTGATCGCGTGCATGTCGAGGGCGTCGGTGAGCACGACGCCGTCGTAGCCCAGCTCGCGGCGCAGCAGCCAGGTCAGCGCCCGCGCGCTGAGCGTGGCCGGCAGGTCCCCGGTCAGCTCGGGAACCGCCACGTGCGCCGTCATGATCGACTTCGCTCCTGCCTCGATCGCCGCGACGAACGGGACCAGCTCGCGCTCCCTGAGCACGTCGAGCGGCGCGTCCACCAGCGGAATCTCCAGGTGGGAGTCCTGAAGGGTGGCGCCGTGGCCGGGGAAGTGCTTGACGCAGGCGGCGATCCCCGCCGACTGCAGGCCGCGTACGGCGGCGACCGTGTGCCGGGCCACCAGGTCCGGCGTGGAGCCGAACGACCGGGTGCCGATGATCGGGTTGTCGTCGGCGGTGTTGACGTCGGCCACCGGGCCGATGTCGAAGTTCACCCCGCACCGCGCCAGGTCGGCGGCCATCGCGTGGTAGACCCGCTCGGTCAGGGCCACGTCGTCCACGGCGCCGAGCGCCGCGTTGCCCGGGTAGACGCTCCCGGTGTGGTAGGCCAGGCGGGTGACGTCCCCGCCCTCCTCGTCCAGCGAGACGACCGGGCGGCCCGCCTCGTTGAGACGGGCGGTGAGCGCCGCGATCTGCTCGCCGTCCGCGACGTTGAACCCGAAGAGGCAGACGCCGCCCAGACCGTCCTCCAGGCCGCGCAGGACCCAGTCCGGCGCGGTCGTCCCCTGGAACGAGATCAGCAGTGCGCCCGCCGCGAGCCGGTGCAGGCCCGGGTCGCCGGTGCGCGTGGACAGGTCGGCGGCCCCCGGCAGGGGGTCGCGGGTGGCGGACATGGTGTCTCGGCTCCTTAGGTGACGGTGGAGTGAGGGCGCGCGTGCAGGGCCCGTACGGCCACCGGATCCGGTGGCCGTACCAGGGGGGCCGTACGAGGGGTGTGCCGGTGGCGGTCGGGTTATCCCTTGACCGCACCCGCGACGAGGCCGGAGACCATCCGCCGCTGGACCAGCAGGAAGAAGATGAGGACCGGGATGGTCATCAGGGTGGAGGCGGCCATGATCCCGCCCCAGTCGGTCGACCGCTGACCGACGAAGAACTGCAGCGCGACCGGCATCGTGTATTTGCCCTGGTCGCCGATGAGGGTCAGGGCGAACACGAACTCGTTCCAGGTGGTGATGAACGCGAAGATGCTGGTGGCGACGAGACCGGGCGCGACGAGCGGGAACAGCACCCGCCAGAACGTGGTGAACCGGCCCGCGCCGTCGATCCAGGCGGCCTCCTCCAGCTCCTTGGGCACGGCCGCGACGAACGTGCGCAGCATCCAGACGGAGAACGGCAGCGTCAGGCCGACGTTGATGATGATCAGGCCGGGCAGCTGGTCGTACAGGCCGAGCCGCTTGACCATGGTGAACAGCGGGATCAGCAGCGCCTCGGCCGGCACCATCTGCACGATCAGCAGCAGGATCAGGAACGACGTGCGGAACCGGAAGCGGAACCTCGCCACCGCGGTCGCCGCGAGCAGCGCGAACACCGCGCCGATCACGACGGCGCTGAGCGCCACGAGAGTGCTGTTGAAGAGGTACTGCCAGATGGAGTGGCCGGCGACGCCCTTGGTGAAGACCCGCGAGACGTGGTCCATCGAGGGCGGGCTGGGGAACGGGATGAAGCTCGTGGTGAAGATCTGGTCGTTCGGCTTGAAGGCCGTCGTGACCATCCAGTAGACGGGGAAGACGGCGAAGAGGAACACCACGACCCCGGCCGCGTTCAGCGCGGCCTGTCCGAGCCTCCTGCGGGCGAGCGGGCTCATCGGATGTCGTCCTCCGTCTTCACGATCTGACGCACGTACACGAAGGTGATCAGCAGCAGGATCACGGTCAGCACGACCGCGATGGCGGCGCCCAGGCCCATCTTCGGCGGGCTGCTGAACGCCTCGGCGTAGCTCCACAGCGACAGGTTGAACGCG
Organism: Microbispora sp. CSR-4; assembly: GCF_008033685.1. Lineage (NCBI taxonomy): Bacteria > Bacillati > Actinomycetota > Actinomycetes > Streptosporangiales > Streptosporangiaceae > Microbispora > Microbispora sp. CSR-4. The sequence goes on along the minus strand of NZ_VJVX01000020.1, from coordinate 113,980 downwards.
TCACGGTTCACCGTGCCGCCGGCCAGCAGGTAGAGCTGCGTGAAGACCTTGAAGTCCCAGATGATCGACAGCACGACCAGCACCGAGAACACCGGCTTGAGCAGCGGAAGGGTGATCCTCCGGAACGTGTGGACCGCGCCCGAGCCGTCCATCTTCGCCGCCTCGTACAGCTCCGAGGGGATGCTCTTGAGCCCCGCGAGCACCGACACCGCGATGAACGGGAACGACGCCCACACCACGGCCACGATCAGCACGAAGTAGAGCGTGAGCGTGTCGTTGAACCACGGATATCCGCTCCAGTCGGCGTGGCCGAACACCAGGTTCGACAGCCAGTCGGGCAGGAGGTTCAGCGTCCAGTTGACGATGCCCGAGTCGGAGTCGAACAGCCACTTCCACACGATCGCCTGCGCGGTCGGCGGGGTGGCCCAGGCGGCCATGATGCCGACGACCACGAAGGTCGACATCTTCGGGCCGAGCTTGTTGAGCAGCAGGCCGACGAGGGTGCCGAGGATGAGCGTCAGCGCGACGGTGACGACGGCGAAGGCCACCGTGTTGCGCAGCGACGACCAGAACAGGTCGGAGTCGAGGATCTGCGTGTAGTTGTCCCAGCCGACGAAGTCGGCGGGCGCGGGGTTGACGGCCTTGATCTGCCGGAGTCCGACCTTGTGGAAGGACATCTCGACCATCTGGTACAGCGGGTAGAGCAGCAGCACCGCGATGACCAGAAGACCGGGCAGAAGCAGGACGTAGGGGACGGCCTTGGGGGACAGCCCCGGCCCGCGCGCCCCCTTGCGACTGCGCCGCGACGGGGCGGAGGTGTCGGCTCCGCCCCGGGCGAGGGTTGACATCTGAGTCATGATCTACTGGTTGAGAATCGTCTCAAGCTCGGTGTTCGCGTCCGTCAGAGCCTGGTCGACGCTCTTCTTGCCCTCGATCACCTCACGCGCCGCGTTCTGCAGCACGGCCTTGGTGTCGTTGGCCTCCGCCCAGTTGGGGCTGGCCGGGAAGCCCTTGGCGACCTTGAAGGTGTCCGTGAACGGCTTCTGGGCGGGGTCGCTGCCCATCTCCTCCAGCGCGTCGGGGTAGAGCGGGAGCAGGCCGCCCTCCTTGGCGTACCGGACGCCGAACTCCTTGCCCGCGGCGAGCTTGACGTACTCGAGGGCGAGCTCGGGGTTCTTGGCGTCCTTCCAGACGGCGATGTCGTTGCCGCCCTGGAAGGCCGGGGCCGGACCGGAGCCGTCCTTGGCGGGCAGCGAGAAGAAGCCCATCTTCGACTCGTCGACCTTGCCCTTGCTCTGCTCCTTGATGGCCGCGATGTCCCAGCCGCCGGTGACGTACATGCCGACCTTGCCGGCGGCGAAGCGCTGGGCGATGTCGACGGAGTTCTGCGTCAGGCGGCCCTTGCCGGACACGCCGTCCTTGGCGACCAGGTCCGTGTAGAACTGGAAGCCCTCCTTGAAGCCCGGCTGGGTGAGCTGGCCCACCCACTTGCCGCCCTCGAACTTCGCGAAGTCACCGCCGGCCGACCAGACGAACGGCGACAGCGACATGTTCGCGTCGGAGCCGCCGTTGAAGGCGAAGCCGTCGACGTCCTTGCCCTGCTTGTCCACGATCGTCTTGGCCGCGGCGACCAGGTCGTCCCAGGTCTTGGGGACCTCGATGCCGAGCTTCTCGAACCAGTCCTTGCGGTAGAGCACGGCGCGGGTGCCGCCGCCCCACGGCACGGCGTAGATCTTGCCGTCGATCGTCTCGTAGCTCCACAGGTTCTGCGGAATCTGCTGGAGCTCGGGGTCGTTCTTGACGGCGTCGGTGATGTCGGTGAGCGCGTCCTGCGCCACCCAGGCGGCGACCTGGTCGTTGCCGAACTCGGTGACGTCCGGGCCCTCGCCGCCGGCGAGCGCGGTGGTCCACTTCTTCTGCGCGTCGGGCCAGGGGATCCACTGGACCTTCGCCTCGGCGCCCGTCTGCTCCTTGAACTTGGCGTTCAGGTCGTCCATGTACTTGGTGAAGACGTCGGTGGGGGCACCGAGTCGCCACACGGTAAGAGTCTGGCCGGCGAACTTCGGACCGCTCGCGGCGGCGGAGGCCGACGGGGCGGTCGTGCTTCCGGAGTCGTCGCTTCCGCAAGCGGCGAGTCCCAGGGCCAGGGCAGCGGTCGCGGTGGTTGCGACCGCGAGCTTCACGATCTTCACGATTGGTCTCTCCCTTCCCGGCTTCGCGTCGGGGGTGCGCCTCGTGGGGGGTGTCGGCGGGCCGCTCACCTGCTGGAAGGCGCTCTCCTTTCGGTCGGCGCTCTGGCGTCCCGAGGCTGATCGGTTGCCTCCGGGCTGGCTGGCGATAAACTAACAAGAAACTTTCTTATAAAAAAGACCGCGTTAGCGGATCGTGACGAGAGGGGAACCAGCCGGTGCCTCAACGACCGGGTACGCCTCGCCTGCTCCGGCAGATCAACGACCGCGCGGCATTGGAACTCCTCATCTCCAGAGGCCCGCTGACCAGGGCCGAGTTGGGAGAGCTTACCGGGCTGTCCAAGGTCACATCCGGCCAGCTCCTGGCCCGTCTGGAGACGCGCGGCCTGGTAACGGCCGCGGGGGAGCGTCCCGGCGGGCGCGGCCCCAACGCCGCCCTCTACGGCGTCAACCCCTCCAGCGCGTACGTCGCGGGGCTGGAGGTGCTGCCCGACAGCGTCACGGCCGCCGTCGCCGACATCACCGGCACGGTCGTCGCCCAGGTGACCGTCGACCCGAGCGAGGCCGGCGACCCCGTGGGCCTGGTCCACGAGGCCGTCCAGCGGGCCTGCGGGACGGCCGGGATCGGGCTCACCCGGCTGCGCTGCTTCGTCATCGGCACGCGCGGCGTGGTCGACCCGCTCACCGGCGACGTGCGCTACTCGGTCGACCTGCCCGCCTGGCACGTCGGCATCCTCGCCGGGCTGCGCACGCTGCTCGGCGAAAGCGTGATCATCGAGAACGACGTCAACCTCGCGGCGCTCGCGGAGCAGGCGTACGGCGCCGCGCGGGGCGCCGACGACTTCGTGATCCTCTGGACCGGCGTCGGCCAGGGCCTCGGCGTCATGCTCGGCAACCGGCTGCACCGGGGCATCACGGGCGGCGCGGGCGAGATCGGCTGGCTGCCCGTCCCGGGCGAACCCCTGCCCAGCGCGGTCACCGCGCCGCAGACCGGCTCCTTCCAGCGCCTCGTCGGAGGAGAGGCGCTGTGGAACCTGGCCCGCGCGCACGGCCTCACCACCCCGGACACGCGGGACGCGGAGGTCGCCGACCTGGTCCGTACGGCCATCGACGCAGGCAACGACGACTTCGTCGAAGACCTGGCGGGACGGCTCGCGGTCGGGGTCGCGGCGGTGTCCGTGGTCCTCGACCCGGGGCTCGTCGTGCTCGGCGGCGACGTGGGCAGGGCCGGCGGCGGTCATCTCGCGGAGCGCGTCGAGGAGGCGGTGGCGCGGGTGTGTCCGAGCCGTCCCACGGTGGTGGCGACCGGAGTGGAGGGCAATCCCGTTCTCATGGGTGCGATCGTCGCGGCATTGGACCGAGCACGTGAAGAGGTCTTTTCGGACACCGTCTGACGGTAGGTTGATGCCCATGTCCGACTTCTCGCGTGATCGCTCCGCCGTGCCCGCCCTCGACGAGGGTCCGGTGCTCATCTCCGACCCCCGCGTGACCTCGATCGAGGTGCACGAATGCGGGGAGAAACTGAGCGACGTGCGAGGGCGGCTGCGGGTGGACGAGCGGCTCGCCGACCCCGCCGGGGCCTACGCCCATCTGCGCGAGGGCCTGCTCGCCCGTCTGGAGGAGGCCCAGGACCTCCTGCCCGCCGGGTGCCATCTGGTGGTGGTCGAGGGCTACCGCCCGCCGTCGCTGCAGACGAAGTATTTCGAGGAGTACAAGGACGAACTGCGGGCGGCGTACCCCCGGCTGACGGAGGCGGAGCTGCACGTCGCCGCGAGCCGGTACGTCTCGCCGATCGAGGTGGCTCCGCACACCGCGGGCGCGGCCGTCGACCTCACGCTCTGTGACGACGACGGAGTGGAGCTCGACATGGGCACGGCGGTCAACGCCACCCCCGAGCAGAGCGGCGGCGCGTGCTACACCGCCGCCCCCGTGGGAGCCGAGGCGCGGCACAATCGCGACGTCCTGGGCGCCGCCCTGGAGGCGGCCGGGCTGGTCAACTACCCCACCGAGTGGTGGCATTGGTCGTACGGCGACCGCTACTGGGCCATGACCCGCCGCGCCCCCGCCGCCATCTACGGCCCCGTCGAGCTGTAGGGAATCCGGGCGGGCGCGCTCGTGGACACCGCCCGCCCGCTCTGGAACGTCCGGCGGTAGTCGGCCGGGGTCACGCCGACCGACCTGACGAAATGGTGCCGCAGGTTCCCGGTCGTGCCCATGCCGCACATCCGGCTGATCCGCTCGATCGGCAGATCGGTCGTCTCCAGGAGGTGCCGGGCCCGCGCGAGGCGCTGGGCGTGCAGCCATCGCAGCGGGGTCGTGCCGGTGGCCGCATGGAACCGCCGCACCAGCGTGCGCGCGCTGACCGATGCCCACGCGGCCATCTGCGCGACGGTGAGCTGCTCATGCAGGCGCTCCAGCGCCCACTGAAGGACGGGGGCCAGCCCGTCGTCACCGGAACGCGGCACCGGAGCCTCGATGTACTGCGCCTGCCCGCCGGGCCGATGCGCGGGCGTGACCATGCGCCGGGCGACCTGGTTGGCGACCTCGGCGCCGAGGTCGGTCCGGACGAGATGCAGGCACAGGTCGATCCCGGCGGTGCGTCCCGCGCTGGTGAGCACGTCGCCCTCGTCCACGTAGAGGACGGCGGGATCGACCCGGACGCGGGGATGACGCGCGCTGAGGATGCCGGTGTACATCCAGTGTGTGGTGGCCCGCCGCCCGTCGAGGAGCCCCGCCGCAGCCAGGACGAAGGCGCCCGTGCAGAGTGAGACGATCCGGGCGCCGTTCGCGTGCGCTTCACGTAGGGCTTCCGGCAGTCCCGATTCGGTGATGCCGGCCGCGCCGCCCGTGTCGTCCGCGTTGCGCGTGCCGCCCGTGCCGCCCATGCGGCCCACGTCGCCCGCGAGCACGGCGTCGGCCGAAATCGCGGGGACCACCACGGTGTCGGCCGTGGTGAGAGTGTGGAAGTCGTAGGGCGTGTGCAGCGCGAACCCGTTCTGCGTACGCGTCGTCCCGGGCCGGGCGGCGCACAGCCGCAGTTCATACCAGGGATCGGTGAGCTCGCGGCGGTCGGTTCCGAAGATCTCACAGGCGATGGACAGCTCGAACATCGGCATGTCCGCAATGACGGCGAGGGCCACGATGCCGGGAACGGCTCTCATGCGATCACCATAACGGCAGGATTTTGATGGATGGCGGCAGTTCTGCCACTCCTCCGCGCGCGGCGCCCCGGCCAACCTGATAGGCGTGAACAACGCGACTTCCACTGCTTCGTCGCCTGATCCGTCGGCTGCCGCGTCGCCCACTACGTCGCCCACTACGTCGCCCACTACGTCGCCTGCTTCGACGGCTGCCGCGTCGGCTGGTCCGTCGGCGAGACGGCAGGCGTCCGGGCCCGCGTTCGCGCTGACGGCGGGGGTCATCGGGCTCTGCCTCGCCGCGTCGGCCGTGCCGTCTCCGCTGTACAGGCTGTACGCGGTCCGATGGCATCTGCCGACCTCCACCGTGACCTTGATCTACGCCACGTACTGCCTGGGGGTGCTGGCCTCGCTGCTGGTCTTCGGCCGGGTCTCCGACACCTGGGGCCGCAGGCCGGTCGTCATGACGGGCCTGTCCGGCCTGCTCGTCGCGATGGGCCTGTTCGGGTTCGCGTCCGGCGCCGCCTGGCTGTTCGCCGCCCGCGCGGTGCAGGGGCTGGCCACCGGCATCGCGATCAGCGCGTCCGGCGCCGCCCTGCTGGAGTTGCGGCAGGGCCGCGATCCGGCCACGGCCAGTCTCGCCAACGTCGTCGCCAGCGCCCTGGGCGTCGGGGCCGGCGGTCTGCTCGGCGCGGTGCTCCTGCAGTTCGCGCCGGCACCGCTGGTCACCCCGTTCGTCGTGCTCGCCGTGCTGGTCGCCGTTCTGCTGCTGGGCATGACGACGGTCCCCGAGACCGTGCCACGGGTGTCACGCTCCGGGCTCCGGATCGCGACACCGGGCGTGCCACGGCAGATCCGCGCGCCGTTCGTCGTCGCGGGCCTCGCGATCACCTGCGCCTGGTCGATCATCGGCATCTACCTGGGACTCGCCGGCACGCTGGCCCCCGCTCTCCTCCACACCGCGAGCCCGCTCGCGGCCGGTCTGGCCATCCTGGCTCTGGGAGGCGCGTCGGCGGTGCCGCCCCTGGTCGCGCGGGCGCTGCCCCCGGCCGTCCAGATCGTCTGGGGGACGCTCGCGCTCATCGGGGGCATCGCGTCGATGGCGTGGTCGCTGTCCGCCGACAGCGCCGTGTTGTTCGTCGCGGCCAGCGTGGTGATCGGCATCGGCGTCGGCTTCGCGATGTTCGGCGCACTGCGCACCGTCGGTGCCGCCGCGCCGCCGGACGGCCGGGCTCGGGTCATGGCCGCCTTCTACATCGTCGCCTATGCCGCGATCTCGTTGCCCGCCGTCGCCGCGGGGTTCGTCGCACAGCGGCTGGGAGCGGAGGCGACGTTCCAGATCTTCGGCGCGGGCATCGTCGCCGTCTCGGTCGGCACCCTGCTGCCGGCCCTGGCGCGGCACCGTGCCCAGCATCGTGCCCAGCATCGTGCCTGACACAGTGCCTGACGGACACCGTGCGCCCAACGCCGTGCGCAGCACGGTGCCCGGCCGCGTGCCTGCGCCGTGCCCGGACGCGTTCCGGAGTTGCGCCGGGACTGTGCCAGGACGCGCGCCGGGCCGGAGCCCTGCCGGGCCACGGACGTGATCACGTTTGCTGGACGCGACGGACCCCGCCGAGTATCGCCCGGTGGGTCGGGCCCTCGGCTAGCTGCGGATGCGCAGGCCGCGTGGGGTGGGATGGAACCCGGCGGCTTCCAGGGCCTGCGCCAGGGGCGAGTCGGTGATGGCGGTGCCGTCCGCCCGCTCGACCGTCAGCTTCCCCAGGGCCCCCCGCTTCACGGCGACGGCCAGGGCCTGCACGGCCGGCCGCAGGTCCTCCTCGGGCCCGTACGAGAGCAGGGTCTTCCCGCCGCGCTCCACGTAGAGGATCAGCGTGCCCTCCACCAGCACCACCAGCGCGCCCGCCTTGCGGCCCGGCTTGTGGGCCACGTCGTCGGCGCGGTCCGGCCAGGGCAGGGCCGCGCCGTAGGGGTTGGCCGGGTCGGTCGCCGCGAGCACGACCGCACGGCGGGGCGGCGGCGGGGCGGGGATCGACCACAGGTCCTCGGCCGGATCGGGGCGTGTGGACGACTGCGCGGAGGACCGTGTGGATGACATGGCGCGCATGCGGTCGACCGCGCCCGGCAGGGCGAACTGGGCGCCGCCCAGACCTTCGACGAAGTAGCCCCGGCGGCACCGGCCGCTCTCCTCGAACGCGCGCAGCACCTGGTAGACGGCGGAGAAGCCGCCGGGCAGGCGTTCGGCGGTGATGCCGCCCCGCGTCAGCACGCCGTGCCGCTCCAGCAGGACCTCGGCCTGGGCGTGGGCCCGCTGAGTGCCGTCGGCCGACGGTGCGGGCAGCAGCCACCATCGGCCGCTCACGGTCGGCGGGCCGCTTCTCGTCGGCAGCACCGCGCGGTGGCGCCTGGTCGCCGGTGGCCGGTGGGCGGGCCGCCCGGTGCCCAGCGTCGAGCGAAGCGGGGCGAGCGTGTCGCCGGTGATCCGGCCGGCCCAGACAAGGTCCCACAGGGCCGCCGCCAGAGTCGTGTCGTCCGGCGCTGCGTTCCCGGGTGTGACACCCCGTGCGGTGTCCCCGGGCGTGGTATCCGCCGCCGCGTTTCCAGGCCTGACATCCGGTGTCGTGCTCGCGGGTGCGCCACCCGGCGTCGCACGGCCGGGTGTGACACCCCGCTCGGTGTCCCCGCGCACGGTACCCGCCGCCGCGTTTCCAGGCGTGACGTCCGGTGTCGTGTTCGCGGGTGTGACCCCCGGCGTCGGGCCGATGGCTCCCGGCTGCGGGGCGCCGGTGGCGCGGCCGAGGATTCTGGCCCGGCGGGCCGAGGCGGCGTCAGGGCCGGACAGAGGCGGCACCGCATCGCCGAGCGCCGCCGCCGCGATCCGGTTGGACAGCTCGCGGAAGAACAGCGCGCCGCCCCCGCTCAGGATCTCCAGGATCTGCTCGTGCAGCGGAGTCATGCTGATCTCCGACGGCTCGGGGAGCAGCAGGGGCGCGGTGTCAGCGAAGTAGAGACCGACCCATCCGTCGCCGCCGGGCAGGGACCCCTGGCCCACCCAGACGACCTCTCCTGACGAGGTCAGTTCGTCGAGGAGCGCGGGGGAGTATCCGGGCACCCGCGCGGGGAGCACCAGCGACTCCAGCGCGGAAGCGGGGACGGCCGCCCCCTGCAACCGTTCGATCGCCGTGATCAGCGCGTCCATGGCCCGCGCCGAGCCGTGGCCCTGGCCGCCGTGGGCGCCGGGCTCCGCGAGCCCGGTCCCGCCGCCGGCCTGCCAGCCGCCCGGTCCGCTCTGCGAGCCACCAGCCTGCGCGCCGCCGCCCTGCCGACCTCCGGCGTGCCAGCCCTCAGCCTGCCCGCCGCCGGTCCCACCCTGCCGGCCGCCGCCCTGGCCGCCGGGTCCGCGCTGTGCGCCGCCGGTCTGGCCGGCGCTGGTCCCGCCTTGCCAACTGCCGCCCTGGCCGCTGCCGGCCGGTGCGCCGCTCTGCGGGACGATGCCGTGCCAGGCGGGCAGGAACGCCGCCAGCGTCTCCGGAGGGACCGGCTCGACCTCCTTGCGGAGCCGCGCCAGCGACCGCCGCCGCAGCAGCCGCAGCACCCCGGCGTCACACCACTCCTCGCCCCGGCCGCCGGGGCGGAACTCGCCCGCGACCCCCCTGCCCGCCACCGCGAGACGGCGCAGCGCCTCGTCCACCACCGCCACGCCCACACCGAAGCGCGCGGCGGCCGTGCCGGAGGCGAACGGCCCACGAGTGCGGGCGTGGCGCGCGACCAGGTCGCCGAGCGGATCGGGGGCGGCGGCCCGGCCCGCCGCGCCGGACCCACCCGCGAGGGGCGCTTCGAGGAACTCATGCGGGACGCCCACCGGCAACGGCACCCCGAGCGCGTCGCGCAGCCGCCAGGCGTCCTCCACCGCGGCCCATTGCTCGTGGCCCGCCACGCGCACCCGGATGGCCCTGCGCGCCCGCTCCAGGTCGGCGAGCCAGCCGGGGTCTCCCTCACGGATCGAGACGTCCTGGGCGAGCAGCGGGCCGTGCGAGCGCAGCAGGTCGGCGAGGTCCTCGGCGTCGCGCAGCGGCCTGTCCAGCCGCGCCAGCTCGCGCTCGGTCTCGGCCACGACATCCGGATCGAGCAGTTCCCGCAGGTCGGCCTGTCCCATGAGCTCGGCGAGGAGCGCGGTGTCGAGGGCGAGCGCCTGCGCCCGCCGTTCGGCCAGCGGCGCGTCACCCTCGTACATGAACGCGCCGATGTAGTTGAACAGCAGGGACGCCGCGAACGGGGACGCCTGGGAGGTCTCCACCTCGACCACCCGCACCCGGCGGGCGGCCACGTCGCGCATGAGCTCCACCAGGCCCGGCACGTCGAAGACGTCCTGCAGGCACTCGCGCATCGTCTCCAGCACCACCGGGAACCCGGCGTACTTGCTCGCGACGCCGAGCAGGTGGGCCGCACGCTGGCGCTGCTGCCACAGCGGGCTGCGCCTGCCGGGCGAGCGGCGGGGCAGCAGGAGGGCGCGTCCGGCGCACTCACGGAACCGGGAGGCGAACAGAGCCGAGCCCCCCAGCTCCTCGATCACGATCTCCTCGATCTCCTCGGCGTCGAACACCGCGACGTCGGTCGGCGCGTCCTCGAAGGTGTCGGGCACGCGCAGCACGATGCCGTCGTCGGAGTGGACGGCCTGAACGTCGATGCCGTACCGCTCGCGCAGCCGCCGCCCGATGGCCAGCGCCCAGGGGGCGTGGACCCGCGCCCCGAAGGGGGAGTGGATCACCACGCGCCAGTCGCCCAGCTCGTCGCGGAACCGCTCGACCACGAGCGTGCGGTCGTCGGGCACATAGCCCGTCGCCTCCCGCTGCTCGGCGAGGTAGGCGAGCAAATTGCCCACGGCGTAGTCGTCGAGCCCCGCCGCGCGGATGCGCTCGCGCACCTTCGCCGGGTCGCCCCGGCCGCCCGCCCCGGCGGCGGACAGCTCGCGGAGGAACGCGCCGATCGCCCGGCCGAGCTCGGCGGGCCGGCCCGGCGTGTCGCCGTGCCAGAACGGCAGCTTGCCCGGTTGCCCGGGAGCGGGGGAGACCAGCACCCGGTCGGCGGTGATGTCCTCGATCCGCCACGAGGTCGCGCCCAGCACGAACACGTCGCCGACGCGGGACTCGTAGACCATCTCCTCGTCCAGCTCGCCCACGCGCGACGCCTTCTCGCCCACCAGGAACACGCCGAACAGCCCGCGGTCGGGGATGGTGCCCCCGTTGGTCACCGCCAGGCGCTGGGCCCCGGGACGGCCCTGGAGGGTGCCCGTCACCCTGTCCCAGACGATGCGCGGCCGCAGTTCGGCGAACTCCTCGCTCGGGTAGCGCCCGGCGAGCATGTCGAGCGTCGCCTCCAGCGCGCTGCGCGGCAGCGTGGCGTACGGCGCGGCCCGGCGCACCAGCGTCTCCAGCGAGTCGACGGTCCACTCGTCTAGTGCGGTCATCGCGACGATCTGCTGGGCGAGCACGTCGAGGGGGTTGCGCGGATAGCGGATCTCCTCGATCTGCCCCGCGCGCATGCGCTCGGCCACGACGGCCGTCTGGACCAGGTCACCCCGATACTTGGGGAAGATCACGCCACGGGACACGGCCCCGACCTGGTGTCCGGCGCGGCCGATGCGCTGCAGGCCGCTCGCCACGCTGGGCGGCGCCTCGACACAGGCCACCAGATCGACCGAGCCCATGTCGATGCCCAGCTCCAGGCTGGAGGTGGCGACCACGGCGGGCAGGCGGCCCGACTTCAGCGCCTCCTCGATCTGGGACCGCTCCTCCTTGGAGACGGAGCCGTGATGCGCGCGCACCACCTCGGGGATCACGCCGCCCGAGGCCCCCGCCTGGGCCATCAGCTCCGACGGCATGGCCGCCTGGCCGGTCCGCCGGACGTCCCCGCGGGGCGGCTCAGGCCACGAGGCGTCCGCGTGCTCGGTGTCCCCGTGCGCGGTGTTCCCGTTCGCGGTGTTCCCGTTCGCGGTGTCCGCGTGCGCGGTGTCCGAGGGGTGAGCATCGGGGTCTTCGCGCAGACCCGACCATCGCGCGTGCAACTCCTCGAAGGCGTCCGACCAGTGGGCCGGATCCCCCGGGCTCGGACTGTCGCCCGGCGCGGGTGCGGTGCGCCGTTCCCAGGCGAGCTCGTTGAGCCGGGTGCACAGACGCTCCGACAGACGCCGCGAGTTGGCGAAGACGATCGTGGACCGATGGGCCTCGATCAGGTCGAGAAGGTGCTCCTCGACATGCGGCCAGATGCTTCTGCGGTGCTCCGGCGACTCGCCGTCGGCGCCGGGCGGAGGCGGTGCCAGCTCGGTCATGTCCTCGACCGGCACCACGACGTCGACCTCGATGACCTTCTCGGAGGGCGGCTGCACGACCGTGGCCGGACGGGACCCGCCGAGGAACGTCGCCACCTCCTCGACCGGCCGTACGGTCGCCGACAGGCCGATGCGCTGGGCCGGAGCGGGCAGCAGGGCGTCGAGCCGCTCCAGGGTCAGCGCGAGGTGCGCCCCGCGCTTGGTCCCCGCGACGGCGTGGACCTCGTCCACGATCACGGTCTCGACGCCGCGCAGCGCCTCGCGCGCCTGCGAGGTGAGGATCAGGAACAGGGATTCGGGCGTCGTGATCAGGATGTCGGACGGCCGGGCCGCGAAACGACGCCGTTCCTCGGCCGCGGTGTCTCCGGAACGGATCGCAACCGAGATGTCGGGGGCGGGCAGGCCCATCCGCAGCGCCGTCTGCCGGATGCCCGTGAGCGGAGCCCGAAGGTTCCGCTCGACGTCCACCGCGAGAGCCTTCAGCGGGGAGACGTACACGACCCGGCAGGGCCGGGGCGGCCCCGCGTCGCCCTTCCGGCCGCGTCGCGCACCGCGGCGGCCGCCTGGCCCCCGCGCCTCGGCCCCCGGCGAGGAAGGACGGTCCGCCTCGGCTCCCGGCGAAGCCGGGCCCGTCGTGTGCTCGACGGCGAGGCGATCGACGGCCCAGAGGAAGGCGGCGAGCGTCTTGCCCGACCCGGTGGGCGCGACCACGAGCGTGTTCTCACCGCGCGCGATCGACGACCACGCGCCCTCCTGCGCGGCGGTCGGCGTCGCGAAGGCGCCGGTGAACCACTCCCTGGTCACCGGGCTGAATCCGTCGAGCGCACCCACCTGCCCATCATGCATCGCCCCACCGACAGAAAACGCCGCACCGCCATCCCGCCGCCGGGCGACGGGCATCGCCGGGAGCGGAGCGCGCCGGAACGGAGGAGACGGCGAACGCGGCTGCTCCCTTTACGCGTCTGGTACGAGATGCCGCTGTCGGGACATGCTTCCTCAGTATGGAAATCGACTACGCGGCCATCGAGGCGGAGCGCGCGCGGATTCGCGAACGCTACCTGAGCGAGCGCCGTGCCCCCAGCAGCGCAAGGGGTCTGCACCACTTCGCACTGATCTCGTCCGACGTCGAGCGGACCATCCGCTTCTACCAGGAGCTCCTCGAGTTCCCGCTGACCGAGATCTTCGAGAACCGCGACTACCGCGGGTCCAACCACTTCTTCTTCGACATCGGCAACGGCAACCTGCTGGCTTTCTTCGACCTCCCCGGCCTCGACCTGGAGCCGTACAAGGAGGTTCTCGGCGGGCTCCACCACATCGCGATCTCCGTGGAGCGGGCGACGTGGGAGCGCCTGCGCGGCAAGCTCGACGCCGCCGGGGTGCCCTACCAGGTGGAGAGCGGCGCCTCGATCTACTTCCGCGACCCGGACGGCGCGCGCCTGGAACTGCTCGCCGATCCCCTGGGCGAGATGTACGGCTCCCGCGTCATGTGACCCCGTCTCCCGACAGCGGGGTGGAAGGCGCCCGCGGCCCGGACGAGCATCCGGGCCGCGGCGTCATACTGAACGCATGCGCCTCACAGACTTCTGGAACAGGATGCGCCGCCACTTCGGTGAGGCGTACGCGGAGTCGTGGGCGAAGGACTACGTGATCTCCGGGCTCGGCGGGCGTACGGTCGAGCAGGCCCTCGCGGAGGGCGTGGCGGCCAAGCGGGTCTGGCAGGCCGTCTGCCAGGAGGTCGACGTGGACCCCAGGCTGCGCTGATTCCTCTCTCCTTCTGAGCGGCGGGCCGCGCGGGCGTTGTCGCTCCGTGGCGGCCTCCGTCCCGCGCCGCGGCGGTGTGGTCCCGCCACACGCCGATTCGTCCATGCCCCATGCCTTCCGTCGCCTATGGCAATCACTTGAACGACGGTTGAGTGCTTGCTAGCGTGTTGACTGGATGAACACGGAGGAAGGGCATGACCGGAGATCACTTCAGTCCCGATGAGGCGCTTCAGGAGATAGGGCGCGTGGATCGGCAGGTCAGGCATTCATCGCGCGGGCCCGGGCGGGCATACCTGCTCGTGGGACTGGCCACGATGCTCTACTGGCCGGCGATGTTCCTCGGTGGCCGGCCGCTGCCGATGCTCGCCGGGGTCGGGTGGATCATCCTGACGGTCGCCCTGTGCGTGTACTGGGCCCGGCTGCGGGTGCACAACCGGCTGCTGAAGCAGATCAACAGGCCGATCTCGGCCGCGTACGTGGTGACGATGATGGTGCCGTTCGTCGTCGGCATGTGCCTGCGTCCCGACCGGCCCGATACGGGCTGGACGGTGGTGCTCGTCGCGCTGTCGGTGCTCGCCGGGCTGCCCCTGGTGTACGGCGGACTCCGCCTGATGAGGAGCTGATGAGAGTCCATCCACGCCACGAGCTCGACGAGATCATCCACGCGCCGGTGCGGCTGTCGATCATGGCGGCCCTGGCGGCGGCGGACAAGGCCGACTTCCGCTTCCTCCGCGACACCATCGAGGTCAGCGACTCGCTGCTCAGCAAGCACATCCTCACGCTCGAAGAGGCCGGCTACGTCCACGTGGAGAAGACCTTCGTCGGCAAGCGGGCGCGCACCTGGCTCTCGCTGACCGATCAGGGGCGTGCGGCCTTCGAGACCTACATGGACGTTCTGCGACGGATTGTGGAGGCAACCCCCCGTGCTTGAAATCGACGGCCTGCGCAAACGCTATGGAGACAAGACCGCCCTCGACGGGGTGGGCTTCGCCGTACGGCCGGGCGAGATGTTCGGGTTCGTCGGCGCCAACGGCGCGGGCAAGACGACGACGATGCGGATCGTCATGGGCGTGCTCGACGCCGACTCCGGCGAGGTGCGCCTCGGCGGTCGCCCCCTGACGTACGACGACCGCCGGACGTTCGGCTACATGCCGGAGGAGCGCGGCCTCTACCAGAAGATGAAGGTCGCCGAGCAGATCGAATACTTCGGCAGGCTCCACGGGCTCGCCCCGGCCGCCGCGCGCTCGGCCACCGACGCCCTGATCGAACGGCTCGGCCTGGTCGAGCGGCGCGACGACGCCGTGGAGGCGCTGTCGCTCGGCAACCAGCAGCGGGTGCAGCTCGCGGTCGCGCTCGTCCACGAACCGGCGGTCCTGATCCTCGACGAGCCGTTCTCGGGCCTCGACCCGCTGGCGGTCGACGCGCTCGCGGAGGTGCTCAAGGACCGCGCCGCCGCGGGCGTGCCGGTGATCTTCTCCAGTCACCAGCTCGACCTGGTCGAACAGCTCTGCGACTCGGTCGGCATCATCTCGGCGGGCCGGATGGTGGCGTACGGACCGGTCGGCGAGCTGCGCGAGAGGGAGGGCCGCGGGGTGCTGCGGGTCGTGGTCAGGGACGCCGCGCCCGGCTGGGCCGACGGCCTGCCCGGCGAGCTCACCCGCGAGGGCGACCGCGACGTCCTGCTGTGCGACGAGGGCGACGACCAGGACATCCTGCGTACGGCGATGGGAGCCGGCCGGGTCGAGCACTTCGGCCGCAGGCAGCCGACGCTGGCCGAGATCTTCAGGGAGGCGGTGGCATGAACGGCCTGTGGCTGGTGGCCCAGCGGGAGATCCGCACGCGCATCAGGACGAAGTCGTACCTGATCAGTCTGGCGGTCAGCGCGGTCCTGGTGGCGGCGCTCGCGTTCCTGCCGAAGGTCCTGGGTGGCGACGACACCTACGACGTCGGCGTGGTGGGCGAGGCGCCCCCGCCCGCGGCCCAGCTCGCGTACTCCCGGCTGCCGGACGAGGCGGCGGCGCGGAAGGCCGTGGTCGACGGGGACCTCGACGCGGCCCTGATCAATGGAAACAAGGTCCTCGCGAACGGCGAACTCGACCAGCGGCTGGGACTGATCCTGGAGAGCGCCCACCGCGACGCGCAGATCAAGTCGGCCGGTCTCACGATCACGCCGTTGACGGTGGAGTCGGTCGGCGCCGACGCCCGCTATCAGGGCGTGCGCACCGGCATCGCCACCCTGATCGTGATGGTGCTGTTCTTCCTGCTCATCTACTCCTCGATGTTCGTCGCGATGGGCGTGGTCGAGGAGAAGGGCAGCCGCATCGTGGAGATCCTGCTCACCTCGGTGCGTCCCTGGCAGCTCCTGGGCGGAAAGATCGTCGGGCTGGGGGCGCTGGGGCTGGTCAACCTTGTCGTGGTCATCGCCGCCGGTCTGTCGGCGTCGTCCGCGACCGGCTTCACGGCCGACCTGCCGCCCGGAATGGGGGGAATCGTGGTCAGCGCGGTCGTCTGGTTCGTGCTGGGCTACGCCTTCTTCTCGGCGCTCGCCGCCGCCTTCGGCTCCCTGGTGTCGCGGCAGGAGGAGCTCAACAGCGTCCTGACGCCGATGACCATGCTCATGATGTTCACCTACCTGACGGCCTACTTCGCCGCCGTCGAGCCGACGGGCACGGTCGCGCGCGTGCTGTCGTTCGTGCCGCCGTTCTCCTCGATGGTCATGCCCGTCCGTACGGCGGCCGTCGACGTGCCGCTGGTGGAGATCCTCATCGCCGCGGTGCTCATGGTCGTGGCCGTGGTGGCCGTCCTGCTGGGCGCGGCCCGCGTCTATCAGCGGGCGGGGCTCCGCACCGGCGCCCGGGGGAAGCTGGGCGAGGTCGTCCGCTGACGGCAGGGTGAACCCGTTCGCTGGTAGCAGGGCGAGGTCGTTCGCTCCCGGCGGGGGGTGAGGCGTTCTCTGACGGCGGGGGCGAGGCGTTCGCTCCCGGCGGGGCGCGGACGGAGGATCATGGGGGCCGGGAGAGGGCCTGACCGATCAGCTCGGCCGCACGGCCGGGGTCGTCGGCGCTCTCCTGGCCGCCCGGAGCCCACAGGAACATCCATCCTTCCCCGGAGGGCGTCGCGAAGACGATCGTCTGCCTGCCGGTGCCGGGGTGCCGGACGGACAGGACCGGATCGTCCGTGCCGAGCAGCCGCGCGGAAAGACCCTGCCCGGACAGTCGCGCCGCGAGCGCCTCAAGGCGGGCCAGACGCTGTCGGCTGTAGTCGCCGGTGCCCGTCACGTAGCCCCTCCAGCGGGGAGATCCAGCTTCGCTACAAGAATCGTCGCAGGTCAGCGCGCTGACAACCACGGCAGGGTAAGGCCCGGGAATGTAACGGCACGGTTGGGACGCCGTTCGTCCCCGGCTCGGCCGCGGTTCCGCATGTGATCGAACAGTCGTTCGGCTATATTGGACTGGTCGCCGCCGGGGTGCGCGCCGTCAGGTCGCCGGGGCGCGACAGGCTCCCGGCCCACCTCTCGGGGCGGTGTGCGGGAAGCTCCGGAAAATGTCGGTGGCACCCCGTAGCTTTTCGGTGACCGAGCAGACGACACCCTTCAGGGGGCACCCAATGGCAATCAACGACCGCGAGAAGGCCCTTGAGACCGCCCTCGCGCAAATCGAGCGGCAGTTCGGCAAGGGCAGTGTCATGCGCCTCGGAGACGAGGCGCGTGCCCCGATCGAGGTCATCCCCACCGGTTCGATCGCTCTCGACGTCGCCCTCGGCATCGGCGGCTATCCCCGCGGCCGGATCGTCGAGGTGTACGGCCCAGAGTCCTCCGGTAAGACGACGGTCGCCCTGCACGCCGTGGCCAACGCCCAGAAGGGCGGCGGCATCGCCGCGTTCATCGACGCCGAGCACGCCCTCGACCCCGAGTACGCCAAGAAGCTGGGCGTCGACGTCGACGCGTTGCTCGTCTCCCAGCCGGACACCGGTGAGCAGGCGCTGGAGATCGCGGACATGCTGATCCGCTCCGGCGCCGTCGACATCATCGTGATCGACTCGGTGGCGGCCCTCGTGCCGAAGGCCGAGATCGAGGGCGAGATGGGCGACAGCCACGTCGGTCTCCAGGCCCGCCTGATGTCGCAGGCCCTGCGCAAGATCGCCGGTGCGCTGAACCAGACCCGGACCACCGCCATCTTCATCAACCAGCTCCGCGAGAAGATCGGCGTCATGTTCGGCAGCCCCGAGACCACCACGGGTGGCAAGGCGCTGAAGTTCTACGCGTCGGTGCGGCTGGACGCGCGCAGGATCGAGACGCTCAAGGACGGCACCGAGCCGGTCGGCAACCGGACCCGGGTGAAGGTCGTCAAGAACAAGATGGCCCCGCCCTTCCGCCAGGCCGACTTCGACATCCTGTACGGCGTAGGCATCTCCCGCGAGGGTGGGCTGATCGACATGGGCGTCGAGCACGGGTTCGTGCGCAAGGCCGGCGCCTGGTACACGTACGAGGGCGACCAGCTCGGGCAGGGCAAGGAGAACGCCCGCAACTTCCTCAAGAACAACCCCGACATCGCCAACGAGATCGAGAAGAAGATCAAGGAGAAGCTCGGAGTCGGGCCGCGGCTCGACACGCCGAGCGAGCCCCCCGCAGCCCCGGCGACGCCGGCCGCCCCCACCTCCGGCCGGGGCAGCAAGGCGGCCAGTGCGCCCAAGCCGGGTGACGTCTGAGCGCAGGCATGAGGCGCGACGAGCCCCCTGGCCCGGACGGCGAGATCGGGCCGGGGGACTGGAACTCGGGACCCTGGGCGCCGGCCGAAGAGCCGCAGAGGCCCGCTGAGGACGTCTCCGCGACGATCGCCGCCCTCCGCGAGCAGATCCGGCGCGCGGAAAGCGGGCGTACGGACGGCGGGCGTGCGGAGACCGGGCGTGCGGGCAACGCGCGTACGGAGACCGGGCGTGCGGAAAACGGGCGTTCGAGGATCGGCGGGCAGGAGATCGGCCGCGAGGCGAGCGGGCGGGCGGAGGCGGGCCAGGAAGCCGGCCCTATCGGCCGCCGACGCCAGGGACGTGGCCGCACGCGCGGAGACCGGGCAAGGCTGCAAGAGCCGGGCGCACGGGGAGACCGGCCCGCGCCGGGAGACTGGGCGAGCCCGGGGGAGTCGGCCGCGCCGGGACGCCGGGCAGGCCGTGGAGATTGGGCAGGCTCGGAGGGACCGGGCGTGCCGGGAGACCTGGCAGGCCGTGGAGATTGGGCCGGCTTGGGGGAGCCGGGCACGCCGGGACGCCGGGGGAAGCGTAGGAGGTCCGACGGGTGGCTTCCTGACGGGCCGGAGGAGGGCACCGCGGCGAGCGCGGGGCCGCCGGCCGACCCGGAGGCGGTGGCCAGGGCCATCTGCCTGAGGCTGCTCACGATGGCCCCCAAGACCCGGGCTCAGCTAGCGGACGCCCTGCGTAAGCGGGACGTGCCCGAGGATGCGGCGAACGCCGTGCTTGAGCGGTTCTCCGAGGTCGGGCTCATCGACGACAAGGCGTTCGCCGCCGCGTGGGTGAGCTCCCGGCACACCGGTCGCGGGCTGGCCCGCCGCGCGCTCGCGCAGGAACTGCGGCAGCGTGGCGTGGCCGAGGAGACGGTCAAGGACGCCGTCGGGCAGCTTGATCCGGACGAGGAGGCCGAGACCGCACGCAGGCTCGTCGACCGGAAGCTGGCCGCCACCCGTGGGGTGGAGCCGCAGGCTCGCATGCGACGATTGGTCGGCATGCTGGCCCGCAAGGGCTACTCGCCGGGGCTGGCCTTCCGCGTGGTCCGAGAGGCGATCGAGGCCGAAGGCAGCCCGTCAGATGGGCTTCCGGAGACCTTCGAGTGAGCCATCGCACCACGCAAAAGTCACTTGACAGGGCATCTTTGCTTGCTCGTTACCTCTCTGACGCTTAATCTCGACCGCAGTGAGGAGTTACTCCGCGCAGCGCGGATTGCCATAACGGTGAACCACGACGGACGAGAGACATTGACCGGCCTCCGGGCCATATCGGCCGCCCCTTGGGGCGTCCGGGCATTGCGACGATATTTGTCCTGGTGACGCCACCGGGCGCTGCCGTGCTGCGCGTGTGACCTCTGCCAATAGTTGTCGTGAGGGGTGAGCGCGCATGGACACGATCGTGATCGTTCTTGCGGTTGCGGTAGTGCTGCTGGCTCTCGTGATGATCGCCGCCCTCGTCATAGTCATGCGCCGCACCGGCGTCGTCGCACCGTCCGGCCCCTCGCCCGAGCAGCTCGCCGAGGTGAAGGCCGAGGTCAACGAGGAACTCGAACAGGCCAGACGCGAGGCCGAGGAGATCCGCACGAAGGCGGAGCGTGACGCGGGGGAGATCCTCAAGAAGTCGGAGACACTCGCCGAAAGCGCAGCGCTGATGCGCAAGGAGGTCGAGGAGGAGGCGCGGATCCTCAAGACGGAGCTCAAGGAACTGCGCTCCGACCTCGAGCGTCGCGAGAACCGGCTTGCTGAGCGTGAGCAGCGGCTTGACGAGGAGGCGCGCAGACAGACGGAGCGGGCCCGCAAGCTGGCCGAGACCGAGACCGAGCTGGCCGACCGCCGTGAGGAGCTGGAGCGGGTGGCCGAGCGGCGGCAGGAGATCCTGGAGCGGGTCGCCGGCCTGACGGCCGAGCAGGCCAAGGCGGAGCTGGTCAAGGAGATCGAGAACCAGGCCAAGCGCGAGGCCGCGCTGATCGTCCGGGAGATCGAGAGCGAGGCCCGGAAGGAGGGCGAGAAGCGCGCCTGCAAGATCGTGACACTGGCGGTGCAGCGGGTCGCCACCGAGCAGACGGCCGAGTCGGTGGTGAGCGTCCTCCACCTGCCCGGCGACGAGATGAAGGGCCGCATCATCGGCCGCGAGGGCCGCAACATCAGGGCGTTCGAGTCCACCACCGGGGTCAATCTGATCATCGACGACACGCCGGAGGCGGTGCTGCTGTCGTGTTTCGACCCGGTCCGGCGGGAGACGGCCAGGCTGACGCTGGAGAAGCTGGTGCTCGACGGCCGGATCCACCCCCAGCGCATCGAGGAGGCGTACGAGCGCAGCAAGGCCGAGGTGCGGGACCTGTGCGTGCGCGCGGGAGAGGACGCCCTGGTCGAGCTGGGCATCACCGAGATGCACCCCGAGCTGGTCACGCTGCTGGGCCAGCTCCGCTATCGCACCTCCTACGGCCAGAACGTGCTCAAGCACCTGATCGAGTCGGCGCACATCGCCGGAATCATGGCCTCCGAGCTGGGGCTCGACCGTGACCTCGTCAAGCGGTGCGCGCTTCTGCACGACATCGGCAAGGCGCTCACCCACGAGGTCGAGGGCAGCCACGCGATGATCGGCGCGGAGATCGCCCGCCGGTACGGCGAACACGAGGACGTCGTCCACGCCATCGAGGCGCACCACAACGAGGTTGAGGTCAAGACCGTCGAGGCGGTCCTCACCCAGGCCGCGGACGCGATCAGCGGCAGCCGCCCCGGTGCCCGGCGCGAGTCCCTGGAGGCGTACGTCAAGCGGCTGGAGCGTCTGGAGGAGATCGCCCAGTCGTACGACGGTGTGGACAAGGTCTTCGCCATGCAGGCCGGCCGGGAGATCCGGGTGATGGTCCGGCCCGACAACGTGGACGACATCCAGGCCCAGGTCATCGCCAGGGACGTCGCCAAGCAGGTCGAAGAGGAGCTGACCTACCCCGGCCAGATCCGCATCACCGTGGTCCGCGAGTCCCGTGCCACGGAGTTCGCCCGGTAAGCCCCATCTGAGAGCCTCACCCCATGAAGCCCCGGCAGGTACGCCTTGCCCGGTGCCGCCTGCCCTGCGGGGGTCGCTCGGCGACGCCCCGTCCGCTCCCCACCTTGCCCGGTAGGCGGCGCCCCTCCGGTGAGCATCGCCGCGTGAAGCCTCGGCCGGCATAGTCCCGGCCCTCATGCCCCACAGCCCGGGGCGCCCACGGCGAAGGGCCCCCGTCCAATGCTGGACGGGGGCCCCGGTCGTGTGGGGACTGCCCCGGTGGGGCGCCCCCCGTCGGCTCAGGCCTTGAGGCTGAGCGCGTCGGCGAGGTCGTTGAGCGCCTTCGCCAGCGTCGCCTGCGCCTTGACGGAGGTGTCGAGCTGGTGGGAGACGGCCCGAAGCTGCGCCACCGCGGCGTTCTTCTGCGGCCCGTTCGTGAACTGCTCGGCCCGGTCGACGAACTTCTGTACGTTGTCGGCGGTGTTCTTCTTCATGGTGCCGGTGCGCAGCGCCTGCGCGTAGTAGGCGCGCACCAGGGGGAAGCTCGCCGGCCACGTCACCCGAGGCTGCTGCTGGGTGTTGAACCGGTCGAAGGTGGCCGTGGCAGCCGCGTCGATCTCGGCCTGGTCCAGGTGCTGGCTCGCGGTCAGCTTGAACGCGTCGATCCCGCGGGCGATCTCGCTGCCGTATACGTTGCCGTTGTAGTAGTACGCGGACCAGAAACCGCCGAGGAGCAGCGAGGTCGCGCTGACCGGGCCGCGGTCGAAGTACGCGATCTCGTGCGGGTTGGCCGAGTCGGTGAAGTCGAACACCGAGACGCCGCCCTGATACCAGGCCTGGACCATGATGTCCCGGCCGGGCACGGGAACGAGCGACCCGTTGTGCGCGACGCAGTTCTCCTGGTTCGTCTGCGGCACGGGCAGCTTGTAGTAGCTGCGGAACTTCAGCTTGCCGTCGACGATGTCGAAGATGGCGTCCGCGCCCCACGAGGGCTCGTCGGTGACACGGCACCGCGCCCCGGTGCCGCCGCCCCACTCGTCGGTGAAGACGACCTTGGTCCCGTCGTTGTTGAACGTGGCCGAGTGCCAGTAGGCGAAGTTCGGGTCCGTCACCGCGTCGAGCCGCTTGGGGTTGGCCGGATCGGAGATGTCGATCAGGAGGCCGTTGCCCGCGCACGCCCCGGCCGCGAGCCCGATCTCCGGGTAGGCCGTGATGTCGTGGCAGTGTGTCGTGACGGGCGACGGCGACCAGGACGAGCCGGACGGGTGCTGCGGGGACTGCGGGGCGTTCTGGAGACCGTTGATCGCCCCGGTCTCCGGATCGGTGAACAGGCGCGGTGTGGAGACGACCGCCGCGGTCTGCGGGGCCGCCAGCGGCACCTTGATGACCTCGATACGCCACTGGGACGTGTTCGGGTCGGTCGCCGCGGTGTTGGCGCAGCCCGCGAGCTCCGAACCCGACCGGACGCTCGCCGTGCCCTGCACGTAGACGTACACGTTGTCCGGGTCGTTCTTGCCGGTCACCAGGGTGTGGGTGTGCGAGCCGCGGCAGGTCTGGACGGCCGCCACCTGGACCGGCCTGCTGATGTCGCTCACGTCGAAGATCCGGACGCCGCGGAAGCGGTCCGGGTTGACCGTGCCGCTCGCGCCCTGCGTGCCGCAGTCGATCCTGCCCCGGGTCTCCTCGACCGACATGAACAGCAGGTTGCCGTACACCGACAGGTCGCCCTGGCCGCCCGGGCACACCACGGACGTGGTCAGCACCGGATTGGAAGGCGTCGAGATGTCGTAGATGTTGAAACCGGTGAAGTTGCCGACGAACGCGTACTTGCCGCTGAAGGCCATGTCCGAGTTCGCGAACGACGAGTTGCCCGGGCTGGAGGCCTGATAGAAGCCTTCAGGCTTGTCCCGGTGGGCCAGGAGTTCCAGCCCCTGGCTCGCCTGCTGAGCGTCCAGCCAGCCTGCTCCCAGGCCGGTTCGTGGATCGGCGTCGTCCGCCATGGCCGTGGCGGGCAGGAGGCCCACCAGGACCGCCCCTGCGGCGACGACTCCGATCTTCCTCAATCCAGCACGCCCCCAACGTGCTGCCGCACGACTGATTCTCAAGGGTCGCACCCCTCCTTTTCTGATCTTGCCGGCGTGACCCATTGCGACGTGCGACAGATCTCGGGGCCCGGCCCGACCCAAAAGATCTACGCGGCGTTTGGGGGACACTAACTGAATATGGGGCGAATGTGCTATACCCCTTCACATCCTCCGGTTTGGCCGGTATCCCCCAACCGCCGACGAAGCGAGCGCAGGCCATGATCTCCTCCCCGTCGTTACGGCAGCTTCTCGCGCTCGCGCTGGCCGCCGCCGCGATCAGTGCCTGTACGGCCGAGACCGCCGCACCCCCCGCCACGGTGAACGTCGTGCAGCCGGGGGCACCGGGACAGGGCAGCAAGGTCTTACCGGCCGGTGAGGTGCCGAGCTCCGACAGCAGGGAGTACACCGACGCCGACGTGCGGTTCATGCAGGGGATGATCCGGCATCACTCG
The DNA here is from genome assembly GCF_008033685.1 of Microbispora sp. CSR-4. Classification (NCBI taxonomy): domain Bacteria; kingdom Bacillati; phylum Actinomycetota; class Actinomycetes; order Streptosporangiales; family Streptosporangiaceae; genus Microbispora; species Microbispora sp. CSR-4. Next base: position 90,304 of record NZ_VJVX01000020.1, on the reverse strand, counting down.
CAGGCCCTGCGCATGACCGCGCTCGTCGCCGGGCGCAGCGAGAGCAGCGACCTCCCGCGTTTCGCCAAGCGGATCGAGATCTCCCAGCAGGACGAGATCGACCAGATGGTGCGCTGGCTCAGGGCCCGGCTCCAGCAGGTGCCGAGCGTGGGCTCCGGCGGGGGACACGACCACGGCGGCGGGGAGCTCATGCCCGGCATGCTCAGCGAGGCGCAGTTCGCCGAGCTGGAGCAGGCCAAGGGAGCGCGGTTCGACCGGCTCTTCTACGAGTACATGATCCAGCACCACCTGGGAGCGCTGACCATGGTGGAGCGGCTCTTCGGTGACGGGGGAGGCGAGGAGTCGGAGATCAACCAGTTCGTCACCCATGTCGATGCGGACCAGCGCATCGAGATCGACCGGATGCGCACGCTTCTCGCCGGGACGGACGGATGACCGGCTCCGCTCAGCGGAAGATCTGCAGGTAGAACGACAACTCGGCGGCGAGCGCCGCCGCTCTGGTCTCCAGCCGCCGGAATCCGTGGGCCTCTCCCTCGAAGGTCAGATAGGTGCAGGGCACGCCGCGCGCCAGCAGGCGCTCGGCGAACGCCCGCGACTGGGCCGGCGGCACCACCGGGTCGGCGAGCCCCTGCATGAGCAGCATGGGGCAGTTCACCCGGTCGGCCCGGGCCAGCGGCTCGCGCTCGCCATACCGGTCCTCGGGGCCGACCAGCCACTCCACATAGCGCGACTCGAAGTCGTGGGTGGCCGCGACGAGCGGCCCGAGCGCGCTGACGCCCGCCACCGAGACGCCGCCCGCGAAGACGTCCGACGCGCCGCAGGCGGCCATGACCGTCCACCCGCCCGCGCTCGCGCCGCGTACGGCGATCCGCGCGGGGTCGGCGAGACCTTCCGCGACCAGCCACTTGGCCGCGGCGATCACGTCCTCCACATCGGTCACGCCCCACCGGCCGCGCAGGCGCTCCCGGTAGGCCCGGCCATATCCGCTGGATCCGCCGTAGTTGACGTCGATCACGCCGATGCCGCGGCTGGTGAAGAACGCCTTGTCCAGGCTGAGCTCGCTCGTCGCGTGCCCGGTGGGCCCGCCGTGCACGAACACGACGTAGGGCGCGCCGCCCTCATCCGGCTGTCGCGGCGGATACAGGTACGCGTGGACGCGGACGCCGGGCGCCGCCCCGAACTCGACGGCACGAGGCGTGGGAAGAGCATCGGCGGGGACGTCGTCGATCTCCCGGCGCAGTTCCTCGGCCCGAGCCACCCGAGCGGCCCGAGCCACCCGAGCGGCCCGAGCCACCCGAGCGGCCAGGGCACCAGGGCTACGGTCGGCGCGGTCGTCGGCCGGGTCTCCGGGGCTCAGATCGGCAGGTCGGTCGAGGCCGCTCCCGCCGTGGTCGGCATGGCCGTCGGCGGGGTCTCCGGGGCCTGCGGTGGTGTCGATCCGGACGACCGAACGCGGCGCGCCCGCCCGGTAGCCGAGGCCGACGAGCACGTCGCCGTCCGCGTCCAGCATGGGCGCCCAGCCCTGGAAGGGGACGTCGAGATCGGAGAGCGTACGCGTCTCCGGGTCGAGGACGCTCAGGCGCAGGTCGCCGCGTCCGTGCAGCACGGCGAGCCGCCCGTCGCCCAGCACGGCGTACGGCAGGCCGCCGAGCTGCCACAGCGGGCCGGCGAACTCCTCCTCCGCCGGGCAGAGGGTCTCGCACGACGAGCCGGTGATGTCGGCCCGGTAGAGGTTCCACCAGCCCGACCGATCGGAGACCGCGTACAGGCGCCGCTCGTCGCACCACACCGGCGCGAGGACCGACTCGGCGGTGCCGCCCAGCACCGTCCGCGTGGCGCCGTCGGACAGCCGCGTGACCCGCAGCTCGGTGCCGGTCCAGGGCATGTGGGGATGGTTCCAGCAGATGTAGGCGAGGTGCCGGCCGTCGGGGGACGGCGTGGGCGAGGCGTAGAAGTCGCTGCCGGTGACCACCTCGGCGATCTCGCCGCCGATCGGATCAATGGCCACGATCGAGCGGGTGACCTTGGCATCGTGGTGGTGGCGTTCCCGGACGCACCACACCCGCAGACCATCCGCGCCGTCCTGGACCCGCAGGTCGGCGTAGCGCAGCGTGCCGGGCTCGTCGGGCTCCGGCGTGACCGGAGAGGGCCGCTCCACTCCCGGGCCGCCGCCGGTGCGCGGCCTGGCGAGATAGAGCCTCTGGTCGGCGTGGTGCGCGAAGACGATCCCGTGGCCGGGGACGACGACATAGGACCGGCCGCCGTACTCGTGCACGCGCGTACGGGCGTCCCAGGGCGCGGGGAGCAGGTCGGTGAGGGAGCCGTCGGCGGCCCGGTGGACGACGGTGCGGCGGCCGCCCTCGGCGGGGCGGTCCTCCTCCCACCACGTCTCCCCGCCCAGCACGGTCGGGAAGCCGAGCCGCCGGCCGGCGCGTGCGACGTCGGCGGTGGAGATGGACGACGGCCGTGGCGAGAACGGCCTCGGGCCAGGCGTGGGGGGCATGACCGCATCCTGCCGGACGAGCCCGCTTCCGGGGGCGTGAATGCGGCAACGCGTCAGTCGAGGGACGGGGGAGTGGTGTAGCGGGTGGCGAGCGCGCCGAGCTGGTCGATCACCGTACGCTTCCAGGTGCCGTCGTCGAACATCCGGCGCAGCGCCTCCTCGACCTGGTCGCGCAGCGCGGGCGTCTCGGCGGCGATGCCGTACTTCTCGGTGGCCAGGGACCCGCCGCTGAAGCGGAACCTGCCGGGATACTGCGCCGACAGCCCGGCGAGCACGGGGGCGTCGGCCACGATCGCGTCGGTCCTGCCGGAGGCCAGCAGCGGCGCGCAGGCCGCGGGCAGGTTCGCCTCGGCGAGGAAGACCTGGCGCCAGCGGGTGCCGAACCGCTTCACGAGCGGCCCGGCGGACTCCCGGGTGGCGCAGACGCGTTTGCGGGCGAGGTCACGCGGGCGGCGGATGGACAGGTCGCCGGCCCGTACGAGGACGTCGGTGCTGGTGACGAGGTAGGGGCCGGCGACATACCGGGAGCCCGCGGGGCCGGTGGCGCCGACGACGAGATCGGCCCGCGTGGGGTCGAGCGTGTAGACGACCTGGTCGTCGCGGTAGCCGAGCGCCCTGGCGACGTATTGCGCGACCTCGATGTCGAAGCCGCTGTAGCGGCCGTCGGGGAGCCGGGTGACCAGGCCCGGCTGCCCGGAGCGCACGCCGACCACCAGCGTGCCGGCGTTCCCGCATCCACCGGTCAGGAACGCGGCCGCAAGGACGCCGACCACGGCAACGCCACGCCACACGCGCTCAATATCGAGGTCGAGCCTGTCCCCCCGCCAGCAGCGACACGGCAAAGCTCCCTTTACCCGGGACTCCCGCAGGTCAGCGCATCAGCGCGACCTCGCCGCCCGCGGCCGCCTCGGCGGCGGCCGGGTCGGCCGCGACCTTGCGGCTGCGCCTGCTGCGCCGTTCCAGCCAGTTGGCGAGGTAGCCAAGCGCCAGGTTGATCATGATGTAGACCGTCGCGATCACGATGACCGAGGGGATGAGGTTGGCGTAGTTGGCCGGCACCACGCGGGCGCCCGCGTTCAGCAGGTCGGCGTACGCCACGACGAACCCGAGCGCGGTGTCCTTGAGCAGCACCACGAGCTGGCTGACGATCGCGGGCATCATCGCGGTCACCGCCTGCGGCAGCAGGATCAGCCGCATCACCTGGTTCTTGCGCAGACCGATCGCGGATCCCGCCTCGGCCTGGCCGCGCGGCACGGCGAGGATGCCCGCGCGCACGATCTCGGCCAGGACCGACCCGTTGTAGACCGTGAGACCGAAGACCACGGCCGCGAACTCGGTCACGACCAGCCCGGCGAGGCTCCCGCCGTACTGGGCGAAGAAGATCAGCATGAGCACCGGGACCGCGCGGAACGCCTCGACGACCACCCCGGCCGGGATCCGCACCCAGCGGTGGTCCGACAGACGGGCGATGCCGAACACGGCCCCGAACAGCAGCGCGAGCACCGCGGCGAGCGCGGCGGCGACCAGCGTGTTGAGCAGCCCGGGCAGGATCAGCTCGGTCCAGGTCTCGCCCCGCAGGAACGGCTCCCACAGCTTGCCGTCCCACTGGCCCTTCTCGTCGAACTTCGTCCAGACGAAGTACGCCACCAGCAGCAGGACGACGCCGAACACGAGGGTCAGCACGTTGTTGCGCAGGCGGGCGCGCGGGCCCGGGACGTCGTAGAGGACGGTGGCGCCGCGTCCGCTCATCGGATCACCGCCAGGCGCCGGGCCAGCCGGCCGGACAGCAGGTTCAAGGGGAGGGTCAGCACGACGAACCCGGCGGCGAAGCCGAGGAAGATGGGAATGATCGCGTCTCCGTGGGCGTCGAACAGGTTCTTCATCCGCAGCGCCGCCTCCATGACGCCGATCGCCGCCGCGACCGTCGTGTTCTTGACCAGGGCGTTCAGCAGGCTGCCGAGCGGAGCGATGACCGTGCGCACCGCCTGGGGGAGGATCACCAGGCGGAGCGTCTGCAGGAACGTCAGCCCGATCGCCCGGGCCGCCTCCGCCTGCCCGAGCGGCACGGTGTTGATCCCGGACCTCACGACCTCGCACACGAAGGCGGAGGTGTAGGCGGACAACCCGATGATCGACAGCCAGAAGCTGTTGAGCGACAGGTCGTCCCGGGAGAACTGGACGCTCATCACCGTGCCCAGACCGAGGCCGCAGAACACGATGATGAGCGTGAGGGGCGTGTTACGCAGCACGTTGACGTACACCGCGCCCGCCCCTCGCAGCACCGGCAGCGGACTGACGCGCATGGCCGCCAGCACGATCCCCCAGACCAGCGAGATCACCCCGCTGACCACCGTGAGCTTCACCGTCAGCCAGAACGCGCCGAGGATGACGGGAAGCTCGTCGACGACGGCCTCCACCGCCGGCCTCCTCTCAGTGCCGCTTCCGCGCCGTCCTAGTAGCGGTCGACGGCCGGCGGCGTGGTGAAGTACTTGCCGAACTCGCCGAGGTTGGCGTCGAGGGCCGCACGCCAGCTGCCGTCGTTGAAGAACTTCTCGATGGCGTTGTTGATCGCGTCACGGCCGGCCTTGTCGTCCTTCTTGATGCCGATGCCGTACCGCTCCTCGCTGAACGGCTGGCCGATCAGCTTGAACTTGCCGGGGAACTGGGCGGCGAACCCGGCGAGGATCGTCGCGTCCGTGGAGATGGCGTCGACCTGGTTGTTCTCCAGCAGCGGCAGGCAGGCGCCGTACCCCTGCTGCTGGGTGAGGTTCTTGGACTCCCACTCGGGCCCGAACTTGTCGGCGAGCCGCTTCGGCGACGACGAGCCCTGGGCGCCGCAGACCTTCTTGTCCTTGAGGGACTCGACCCCGGTGATCGAGGTGTCGTCGGCGCGGACGAGGATGTCCTGTCCGGTGACCAGGTAGGGCCCGGCGAAGGAGATCTTCTGCTTGCGCTCGTCGGTGATGGAGTAGGTCGCGACGACCATGTCCACCTGGCCCTGCTGGATGAACGGCTCGCGGTTGGCCGACTGGGCCTCCTTGAACGTGATCCCGCTCTCCGGCACGCCGAGTTCCTTGGCGACGTACCTCGCCACGTCGACGTCGAATCCGCCGTAGCTGCCGTCGGGCTTCTTCAGCCCCCAGCCCGGCTGGTCGATCTTGATGCCGACCACGAGCTTCTTGTCGTTCTTGGCCTTGTCGACGATCGAGTCCGCACCGGAGTTGCCGCAGGCAGTCAGGCCGGTGGCCAGGGCGGCCAGCGCGAGCAGGCCGGCTCCGAATCGCATCCGCGTCACCTTTCGCTTCTTGTGGAGCTTGTCGTGAGCTGGGATCTAGTGAGTGAGGATCTTGGAGAGGAAGTCGCGGGCGCGCTCGGTGCTCGGCTGGGTGAAGAACTCCGAGGGCGACCCCTCCTCGACGATCTGGCCGTCGGCCATGAACACGATCCGGTTGGCCGCCCGGCGGGCGAAGCCCATCTCGTGGGTCACGACCATCATCGTCATGCCGTCCTTGGCCAGACCGGTCATCACGTCGAGCACCTCCTGGACCATCTCGGGGTCGAGGGCCGAGGTGGGCTCGTCGAAAAGGATCATCTTGGGGTCCATCGCCAGCGCGCGGGCGATGGCCGCGCGCTGCTGCTGGCCGCCGGAAAGCTGGGCGGGATACTTGCCCGCCTGCGTGGCGATGCCGACCCGTTCGAGCAGTTCCATGCCCCGCTGCTCGGCCTGCTGCCGGGCGACCTTGCGCACCCTGGTCGGGCCGAGCGTGACGTTCTCCAGGATCGTCTTGTGCGAGAAGAGGTTGAAGGACTGGAACACCATCCCGACCTCGGACCGCAGGCGGGCCAGGGCCCGGCCCTCCGCGGGCAGCTCCCGCCCGTCGAAGACGATGGTCCCGGTGTCGATAGTCTCCAGCCGGTTGATCACCCGGCACAGCGTGGACTTGCCGCTGCCGGACGGGCCGATGACGACGACCACCTCGCCCCGGCCCACGCTCAGGTCGATGTCCCTGAGCACATGCAGGGGACCGAAATGCTTGTTGACTCCCTCCAGTCTGACAAGCGGGTCGGAACCACTGATCTCCGTCATGGTCAACAACGTAGGGGGGTCAACGTCGCCGCGTCACTAACGGAGCGGTACCGAATAGATCACATCCCGGCTGCTCAGGACATCACTCCCGGTTTGTCCGTACGGCTCCGGCGGCCGGCGGTGGGACGGGGCTCATCGGGGCCGGAGAGCGGCTTGATCGACTGACGGGGAACTCACCGAATGACCGGAAAGCTGAAAAGGCCGGCATGACCGGTGCCGTGCGAACTGCGGCCGGAGGTCTGCGGCGCTTCGCGGACGGGCAGGCGCAGGACGAACCGTGCTCCCTTTTCGCTGTCCTGGATGGTCAGCGTGCCGTGATGCGCTTCCGCGATCTCCCGTGCGATCGCCAGCCCCAGCCCGGTCCCCCCGGAGTCTCGGTCGCGTGAGGCGTCCAGCCGGGTGAAGCGGTCGAAGACCCGTTCCCGGTGTTCCGGGGCGATCCCGGCGCCGTCGTCGAGGACCTCCAGCGTCGCCGTCGGCCCGTCGGCCCGCACGCTGACGGTGATCAGCGAGGTGGCGTGCCGTTCGGCGTTGTCGAGCAGGTTGACCAGGAGGCGGGTGATCCGCAGCGGGTCGCAGTCGACGAACACGTTCCGCCGGAGATCCCGCACGATCCGCATCCGGTAGTCGTGGCGGTCGAGCTCCTCGCCGACCAACCGGCCGAGGTCGGTCGCACTGAGGTCGAGCGGTGCGCGGGCGTCCAGCCTGGCCAGGGTCAGCAGGTCGGTCACGATCGCCTGGAGCCGGTCCACGCCGGTGAGCACCGCCCCGGCCATCCTCGGCCAGTCGGTGTCGTCCGGATGCATGAGGGCGTCTTCGAGCTGCGTCCGCATGGCGGTGAGGGGGCTGCGCAGGTCGTGCGAGGCGTCCGAGGTGAACTGCCGCAGTTGCTTGTACGCGCCTTCGAGCCGGTCGAGGGTGTCGTTCACCGTTCCGGCCAGGAGGTTGATCTCCTCCTGGTTGTCGCACGCCACGGGGACCCGGCGGTGCAGATGGGTGGCGGTGATCTCCGCCAGTTCCGTGCGGATGGCGTCCACCGCGGTCATGTCCCTTTTGACCACGTGGAAGGTCCCGGCCGCCGTCATCGCGGTCGCGAGCAGGGACATGCCGATCGCGAAGGACAACGCCGCCGTGTTCCCGAACCAGGGGACGGTTGGAACCGCGATGTAGAGGAGCCACGGCCCGTCCGGCTGATAGACCTTGTACGAGAAGACGGTCATGCAGTCCTTCAGCCCGGCGGGAGGGCACAGCACCCGTTCGGCGTGCACGCTCGCGCTGGGCGCGCGGAAGGTGGCCATCGGGGGCTTGTGCGCGAGTTGCGGCGTGGACGCGACGACCTGTCCCTGCGTGTTCAGGACCTGGATCGCGATGTCGCGGCCCGCCGGCAGCATGGAGGGGAGGTATCCCTCCCTGATCAAGGGCACCGTGCGGTCCCACGCCCCGGTGGCCCGGTCCCGGGCCATGTCGGCGTCCTTGCTGCCCACGACGAAGAGGAAGAGCAGGCTGACCCCGGTGCAGACCAGCGCTGCGGCGATGGAGTAACCGACCGTCCTGCGGACGAGAATGGATGATCGGTTCCAGTTGGGCATCGTTTCGGCCAATCGGTGGGGAGCGTTGGTTTCTGCCCTCACAAGGGCACCACATAGACATGAATGACTCAATAAAACGAAACTTTCCGTTGTTACAAGCCTGGGTAATGAAAGAAGCGAGCCGGGGTCATGACGGCGGCTCCGTGTCCACGATTGGGTCCGCGATTGGGTCCGCGCCCGGCATGGTCCGGCAGGGCTCGCCATGCGTCACGTCGCAGCCGGGTGTGCGACGTTCGGGTACGGGCAGGGGCGGCGAAGCGCCTACCCTGGTAGTGCGATGACTGCGACCACACAGACTGCGACGACCCAGGGCGCCGAAAGCGCGGCCCGGACCTACGAGGTGCGGACCTACGGCTGCCAGATGAACGTGCACGACTCGGAGCGGCTGTCCGGGCTGCTGGAGGACGCCGGATACGTCCGCGCGGCCGAAGGCGACACGCCGGACGTCGTCGTGTTCAACACCTGTGCCGTACGCGAGAACGCCGACAACCGGCTCTACGGCAACCTGGGCCACCTGAGACCGATCAAGATGGCCCGCAAGGGCATGCAGATCGCGGTCGGCGGGTGCCTGGCGCAGAAGGACCAGGGCGAGATCGTCCGCCGGGCCCCGTGGGTGGACGTGGTCTTCGGCACTCACAACATCGGGTCGCTGCCGGTGCTGCTGGAGCGGGCCCGGATCGCCGAAGAGGCCCAGGTCGAGATCAAGGAGTCCCTGGAGACCTTCCCCTCCACGCTGCCGAGCCGCCGCGAGTCGGCGTACGCGGCCTGGGTGGCGATCTCGGTCGGGTGCAACAACACCTGCACGTTCTGCATCGTGCCGTCGCTGCGCGGCAAGGAGAAGGACCGCCGTCCCGGCGACATCCTCAACGAGGTGCGCACGCTCGTCGACCAGGGCGTCCTGGAGATCACCCTGCTGGGGCAGAACGTCAACACCTACGGCGTGGAGTTCGGCGACCGGCTGGCGTTCGGCAAGCTGCTGCGGGCCTGCGGCGACATCGAGGGCCTGGAGCGGGTCCGCTTCACTTCGCCCCACCCGGCCGCCTTCACCGACGACGTGATCGCCGCCATGGCCGAGACGCCGAACGTGATGCACCAGTTGCACATGCCGCTGCAGTCCGGCTCCGCCCGCATCCTCAAGGCCATGCGCCGGTCATACCGGTCCGAGCGCTACCTCGGGATCATCGAGCGGGTCCGGGCCGCGATGCCGGACGCCGCGATCTCGACCGACATCATCGTGGGCTTCCCCGGCGAGACCGAGGAGGACTTCCAGCAGACCCTCGACGTCGTACGGCGGTCGCGCTTCGCCAACGCGTTCACGTTCCAATACTCCATCCGGCCCGGCACCCCCGCCGCCACGATGGAGGACCAGGTGCCCAAGGAAGTCGTCCAGGAGCGCTACGAGCGCCTGGTCGCCCTCCAGGAGGAGATCTCCTGGGAGGAGAACAAGAAGCAGGTCGGCCGCACCCTGGAGGTGCTGGTCGCCGAGGGCGAGGGCCGCAAGGACGACGCCACCCGCCGCCTGTCCGGCCGGGCGGCCGACAACCGCCTCGTCCACCTCGCCGGCGAGGCCGCCGCCGACGCGCGCCCCGGCGACATGGTCACGGTCGAGGTGACCTATGCCGCGCCGCACCACCTGGTGGCCGACAAGGTCCTGTCCGTACGGCGGACCCGCGCGGGCGACGCGTGGGAGGCCCGGCAGGCCGCTCCGCAGCGGGGCAACGCGGTCAGCCTGGGAATGCCCCCCATCGGGCGTCCCGCTCCGCTGCCCGCCGAGCCGTCCGCCTGCTCGGCCGTCTGACGCGTCGGGTCCGGCGACGGCCGGGTCACCGGGCGTTCAACGGGGGTCACCGGCCGCGCCGCTGAGCGGAGCACCGGGCAGGCCGTGGGCCGGCCCGCTGGGCGAGTCAGTGGCGCGGGTCAGGCACGGGCCAGGTCGCCGGGCAGGTCACGCTCCCGGATGCTGGGCCGGCCGTCGGGCAGGTCAGGGCAAGGGCGCGGGTCGGGGCACGCTCCGGGACGCTGGGCCGGCCGCTGATTCCGGCCATCGCGCGGGCACACGACGTTCACTGGCCGAGGGCGCGCAGGACGTCGTAGCAGTAGGCGCGCCGCAGTTCGTCGTCGAACTGCAGGCAGGGGTCCTCGACCCGGGTGCTCGCCGCGCCGGACGGGTCCGTGTCCCCGGCGCTCTTGGACGCAGCGCTCTTGGACGCGGTGTTCCCGGCTTTCGTGGTCTCGGCCATCGTGGCGTCGCTCGTGGAGCCGCGTGCGGTCTGCTGCCGGGCGTCCTGCGGAGCCATGCGGGCCGGTCGCGGCTGCCGCGCCTCCCCGGGCAGGCCGTCAGCGGAGTCGCCTCCGCCGCCCTGTGACGACGAGGACGTCGAGGGCGTCCGGGACCCGGAGGAGGGGCGCGCCGCCGGGGCGGGACGCCGGGACGACCGTGACGATTCGATCTCGCGGCCGGGCGGTGGTGCGTCGCGTCGATGCGCCCGCGGCTCCCGAACCGGCTGTTTTTTCACCGGCTGCCCCTTTTTCGGGTCGTTTCCCGAATTGTTCTCCGCGCCGTCTCGCGTGACCGCTTCTCCGGTCTCGTCGTGATGTCCGGCCGCGCGTTCCGGTTCCGTTTCCGGCAGCTCGGACGCATGATCGGGCGGTGCGGTTTCCGACGGGAAGAAGGGGTCGGCGGCGGGCGATCCCGGCACCGGACGTGCCGGTGTGGCCGCGGCGCCCAGGTCGACGGCCACCGGCGGGGCGGGCGGGGGCGCGGGGGTCCGACCGGACAGGACGGCCAGCACGACGCCGAGCCCGGCGACGGCGATCACGCCGACGACGCCCGTGAGGGCGAGAACGGGGTGACCTTCGCGGCGGTGCCGCGGGGTTGGGGAGAAATCCGGCAAGGTCGTGATCTTCCGTGCGGCGGGCAGTCGTTTCCGATTTCTCAGTCTGCCCGCCGCATGTGAATTCCCGCGGCGGTTCCGCCGATTACCGGGGACTCCAAATATGCCGACGGCCATTGTCGCGAAAAATGTCCCTGATATTAGTGAGTGAGGCAATTTCCATAGAAACGCCGCGTACGACCGATGCCTCCGCACGCGGCGGTTGCCGGACACGTCCTAGCATCGCCGTGTGTCCGTTCGTGAACTGGTCGTCCTCGGCACCTCCAGCGCGGTGCCCACGCGTCACCGCAACCACAACGGTTATCTGCTGCGCTGGGACGGCGAAGGGTTCCTGTTCGACCCGGGCGAGGGCACCCAGCGGCAGATGCTGCACGCCGGGGTGAGCGCGCACGACATCACCTGGATCTGCGTCACGCACTTCCACGGCGACCACTGCCTGGGAGTGCCCGGCGTGGTCCAGCGGATCGCCAGGGACAAGGTGACCCACGAGGTGCGGGCGGCCTACCCCGCGAGCGGCGAGACGTACTGGGGCAGGCTGCGCAACGCGTCGGCCTTCGCCGACACCGACGTGATCGCGCCGCGTCCGGTCTCCGGCGAGGTGACCCGGTGGCCGGCGGGACCCGTGACGCTGACCGCGCGGCCGCTGTCGCATCCCGTCCAGTCGTACGGCTATCGCGTGGACGAGCCGGGCGGACGCCGCATGCTGCCCGGCGAACTGGCCAGGCGGGGCGTGCGCGGACGGATGATCGGCGAGCTTCAGCGGCACGGCTCGCTGACCCTGCCCGACGGCACGACCGTCACGCTCGACGAGTGCAGCGCCCCCAAGCCGGGCCAGAGCGCCGCCTTCGTGATGGACACCCGGATGTGCGACGGCGCGTTCGCCCTGGCCGACGGCGTCGACCTGTTGGTGATCGAGTCGACCTTCCTGTCGGACGAGAGCGCGCTGGCCGCGCAGTACGGGCACCTGACGGCGGCCCAGGCGGGGCGGATCGCGGCGGCCTGCGGGGTGCGGCGGCTGGTGCTCACCCACTTCTCCGAGCGCTACACGACGGCGGACGAGCCGCGCTTCGTCGACGAGGTGCGCACGTCCTACGCCGGGGACGTCGTGACGGCGCGCGACCTCATGCGCGTCCCCGTGCCGAAGCGCGCGGACTACCAGGCCCAGCGGGCGGCGAAGTAGCCCACGCCGTACGGCGCGTCGTCATACATCAGCTCGCAGGCGGCGGGTGCCGTCCGGGCCGCGCCGCCGAGGACCTGGAGGGCCGCGCGGCCCGCCGCCCACAGCTCCCGCGCCTCGCCGGGGTCGAGGCCCAGCAGGCGGCCGGCGTCGCCAGAGGCGAGCGCGGCGGCGATCACCTCGTCGTACGGCACCGCGCCGGGGTGGATGTAACCCGGCGCCTTCTCGGTGCGCCTGGCCGAGCCGTCGCCCATCACCAGCAGCGCCCCCCGCCCCGCCGAGTCCGCCAGGCGGCGGCCCAGCGCGGCGCACTCGCCCGGCGGGGCGTCGAACCCGACCGCCTCGAACCGCAGCGCGGGCAGGTCGCCTCCGGACGACGCCTGTTCCAGCAGCCAGCGGCCGATCGTCAGCGACAGGGGCAGGACGGGATCGCCCGGGCCGACCCGTACGTCCGGGCCCCACGGGCGCAGCGTCCCCGCGGCGTCGCCGGGGAAGGACGCGGTGGCGTCGGCGCCGCCGGCCACGGCCAGCACGTCGGCGCGGGCGTCGAGAAGCGAGCCGACCGCGGCGGCGCAGGCCGCGCGAAGATCGTCGAGTTCGGGTGCGGCGGCCCCGGCGACCTGCGGGACGAGCAGCGGAGGATGCGGGCAGACGGCAGCGGCGACCAGCACCCGATCACCCTACCCCGCCCGGGCGCGCGCAGAATGGGACGCATGGACAGCAGCACGGTGGCGTTCGCGACCGTACCGGCCAAGGTGGGCGACGTGGTCGCCGCCGTCACCGAAGACGGGGTCGTCGCGACGCACTTCCAGGACGGCCCCCGGTTCAGGGAGAGCGTCGCCGATCGTCTCGGGATGGCCGTCGCCGACGACCCGGCCCGTACGGCCGCCGCCCGGGAGGAACTGACGGCCTACTTCCGGGGCGAGCTGAAGGAGTTCCGCGTGCCGGTGGACTGGCGGCTCATGTCGCCGCTCCAGCGGCAGGTCCTCGGCACGTTGTTCGCGACCGTCCCGTACGGCGAGGTGGTGACGTACGGGGAGCTGGCGGCGCGCAGCGGCACGGGGGTCCCGGCGCGGGCCATCGGCTCGATCATGGGCGCCAACCCGATCCCGATCATCGTGCCGTGCCACCGGGTCGTCGCGAGCAACGGGCTCGGCGGCTTCAGCGGCGGCGAGGGCGTGGAGTCCAAGCGGTGGCTGCTCACCCTCGAAGGCCACCTGCCTCCCACCCTGGACTGGGACATCTGACCTCTCCGCCGCTGGGACACTGGAGGGTGTGGGGCAGCTACCTGTGATCGCCGTCGTGGGCGCGACCGCGGCGGGAAAGTCAGATCTCGCCGTCGAGCTGGCGCTCCGGCTGGACGGCGAGGTGATCAACACCGACTCCATGCAGCTCTACGAGGGCATGGACATCGGCACGGCCAAGCTGACCATGCGGGAGCGGCGCGGCGTCCCCCACCCCCTGCTGGACCTCTGGCCGGTGACGCGGACCGCCAGCGTGGCGGAATACCAGCGGCTCGTCCGCCCGCTGATCGAGGAGCTGCGCTCCCGCGGCAGGGCGCCCGTGCTGGCGGGCGGATCCGGGCTCTACGTGCGCGCCGCGATCGACGACCTGGAGTTCCCGGGCACCGACCCCGACGTGCGGGCCCGGCTGTAGAAGGAGCTCGCCGCGACCGGCCCGGCGCCCCTTTACGAGCGGCTCAAGGGCCTCGACCCGGTGGCCGCGGAGAACATCCTGCCGAGCAACGGCCGCAGGATCGTCCGGGCGCTGGAGGTCATCGAGCTGTCCGGGCGGCCGTTCTCCGCCACGATGCCGTCGTACGACGCCGTCTATGACAGCGTGCAGATCGGCGTCGAGGTGCCGCGGCCGGTGCTCGACGAGCGGATCGAACGCAGGGTCGCCCTCATGTGGGAGGCCGGGCTCGTCGACGAGGTGCGCGCGCTCGCGGCGCGCGGCCTGGCGGAGGGCAGGACCGCCAGCAGGGCGCTCGGGTACGCGCAGGTGCTGCGCTTCCTCTCGGGGGAGTGGACCGAGGAGCAGGCGCGGGAGGAGACGGTGCGCGCCACGCGCAGGTTCGCCCGGCGGCAGGAGTCGTGGTTCCGCCGCGACCCCCGGGTGGTCTGGCTGCCGTTCGACGCGCCCGATCTGGCCGACCGCGCGATCCGCGTGATCACCGAGGCCTCCTAGACTGCTGCCATGCGGTTTCTGAAGGGCCACGGCACCGAGAACGACTTCGTCATCCTGCCGGACGCCGACGCCACGCTCGACCTGTCCCCGGTGGACGTCGCGGCGCTGTGCGACCGGCGCGCGGGCATCGGCGCCGACGGGGTGCTGCGCGTGGTGCGCACCAAGCTCTGTCCCGAGGCGGCCGGGCTGGCCGGCGAGGCCGAGTGGTTCATGGACTACCGCAACGCCGACGGCAGCGTCGCCGAGATGTGCGGCAACGGCGTCCGGGTCTTCGCCCGCTATCTCGTGGACGCGGGCCTCGCGGCGCCCGGCGAGTTCGCCGTCGCCACCCGCGGGGGCCTCAAGCGCGTACGGCTCGGGGCGACGGGCGACGTGACCGTGGACATGGGCATGCCGCGGGTGCTGGGGGACAGCAGCGCGGTGGTCGACGGGCGCGAGTGCCGCGGCGTGAACGTGAACATGGGCAACCCCCACCTGGCGTGCGCCGTGGAGGAGCCGGTGGCGGGGTTCGACCTCGGCCGCGCGCCCGCCTTCGACCGCGGGGTCTACCCCGAGGGCGTCAACGTCGAGATCTTCAACATGCTGGGCGACCACAAGGTGTCGATGCGGGTGCACGAGCGGGGCGCGGGCGAGACGCGGTCGTGCGGCACCGGCGCGGTCGCGACGGCCGTCGCCGCGGCCCATGCCGCCGGGGAGACCACCGGCACCTGGGAGGTCCGGGTCCTCGGCGGCACGGTCACCGTCAGGCTGGAGGAGGACACGAGCTATCTGTCCGGCCCGGCCGTCCTCGTCGCCTCGGGGGAGTGGCCCGCCGTCCTCTGATCGTTCCGGAGGACTTGCAGAATCTTGTTCTGATCCGCCACCGTGAGTCTGGGAGACCGGACCGAGGAGGGCGCATGGACGCGCGTGACGCGGTGGTGGAGACGAAGGCGGTCGTCGGGGCCCTCGGCGGGGGCTTCATGCTCTCCCGCGAGGTCAAGGCGCTGTGCGAGCGGCACGGTCTCGGCCCACGGGAGATGTACTTCCGGGGCAGGTGCGGCGTCCTCGGCGAGGTGGACGCCGACGTCGTGCTCGCGGCGGTCGTCTTCTTCCCGGCCGGGCACGTGCGCGAGTCGTGGGAGGGCGGGCGCAAACTCCCCGCGGAGGAGGCCGCCGCGCTCTACGCAGGGGCCTGCCACGACTGGGGGCGGCGCAGGCTCGCCGGCTTCGCAAACGCCGACCGGCTGGCCGAGCTGCTCGCCACCGTCGCCGACGGCGCGGACGTCTACTGCGCGCCGCTGTTCGCCGGATGGCGGGCCATGCCGCGGCCCGACGGCGGGCCCGCCCTCGTGGCACACCTGCTGCACGTCGTGCGGGAACTGCGCGGCGCCTGGCATGCGACGGCCGTGGTGGCGGAGGGACTCGGCCCGCTGGAGGCCACCCTCGTGGGCGCCGCCGACGCCGGGACCCCCGTTCCTTACGGCCGCACCACCGATGTCGCCCGCTTCCTCGCCTGGCCCGAGCCCTACCCCGCGCCGTCGGCGGAGGCGGTGGAGCGCAGGGCCAGGGCAGAGGCGCTGACCGACGACCTCGTCGCCCGCGCGTACGCGGTGCTCGGCCCGGCGGAGCTCACCGAGCTGTGCGCCCTGCTCCGGGAGGCGTCCCTGGCGGGCCGGGCGCGCTGACGCGCCGGGGAGCCGAAGGCCGCGTTCGTTTGGGTCATGGTCGGCAACCTGGCAGACTGACTGCTCATGGACGTGGACATCTGGGCCTGGGTCGGCGGCACCCAGCGCGAACTGCACGAGGCGGGCAACACGGGGCTGGCCATGGCGCTGGGTGACGTGCCCGCGCAGGCGCTGGAGGGCCGTTTCACCCAGCTCGACGTCGTGGCGCCGGCGATCGCGCAGCACGCGGAGACGCTGGAGAAGCCGTGGCTGGAGTTCTTCGCGCGCTACTGGCACCTGCTCGGCCGGGTGGGCGACCGGGCGATCGGCGCGGCGGCGCTCGAGGACGCCGTCGCGCTGGCGGACTTCGCCCAGCGTGACGACGTCAGCGACTGTCCTGCCGCCCCCGGCGCGGTGGAGGTCCTGGCGATGACCCAGGCCAACACCGACGGCCCCGGTTATGCCGAGACCCGGCTCGCCGCCCTGGGCGCCGTCCTCGACGGCGTCGGCCCGGAGTCCCTCGCCTTCTCCGGCCTGGCCACGCAGTACGTCGCGGCGCTGATCGACGCCGGCCAGGCGGCCGAGGCCGTCGCGTACGCCGAGGCGGCGGTCGAGCGCCTGCGCGGAGCGGGCCGAGAGGCGAGCTGGGAGCTGGGCGCCGCCTCCGCGCGTGCCCTGCTCGCCGCCGGGCGCGCGGACGACGCCCTGGCCGCGCTCGACGCCTCGACCGGCTTCAAGCCGGACGACCCGGTCGCGAAGGGCCGCCGCGAGACCCTGCTCAAGTCGCAGGTGCTGGCCACGCTCGGCCGCATCCCGGAGGCCGTCGAAGCGCTGCCCGACCTCGACGTGATCGGCGACCACGCGCGCGAGTGGGTGGAGTGGGCGCGCACGGTCGGCATGCTCACCGAGGGCATCGCCAACACCTGGCAGCTCGGCCGCATCCTGCGACAGTGGATCTCCTACTTCGAGAGCGTGGGCGGCCACCGCGCCAGGTTCGAGCTGGCGCTGACCGCCGGTCACCTGGCCGTCGCGCGGCAGGGCCTGTGGCAGGCCCGCCTGCTGGCCGACTACGCCGAGGCCGCGATCGCCAGTCTCCGCGCCACCGAGGGCCTGGCCGAGCGGGTGGCCGAGCTGCGCGCCGCCGCCGACGCCGCCAAGGAGCTCGCGCCGCCCGGCCCGCGTGACGAGCTCGTCGCCTACTTCGACGCCGCCGACGGCAGCACCGCCGACCCCGAGCGGTGGGTGGGCTGGCTGTGGCCGCTGTCCGGCACCGACCTGGAGGCCACCCGGCGCCACACCACGACGCTCGGCTTCCTCGGCTACGCCCCGGTGGGCGCCGACCTCTACTGGAAGACGATCGTCGAGGACGGCGACCCCGCCGCAGCCGGCGACGACGACATCTCCTACCTCACCGGCCTGCTCATCGAGGCCGGGCAGGACGAGCGGGTGGAGACGCTGGCGGCCCGGCTGCCGGAGATCCGTTCGCACCTCGCGCTCGCCCGGCTGCACCGCGCCCGCGAGCGCTGGGAGCAGACGGCGGCCGAGGCCGAGCAGGCGGTCGCCCACGGAAGCGGCCTGGAAGCGCGCCGTCTGTGGTCGGGCGCGGTGCAGCAGCTCGGCGACAACTCCAAGGCGGCCGAGATCCTCAAGCCGCTCCTCGACTCCGGTGAGGGCGAGGAGGAGGACGTCTGGCGGCTCATCGTGCTGTCCACCGCCGTGGAGGACTGGGCGACCGTTCGTGCCGCCGGCGCCAAGCTCGGCATGCCGATCGAGCCGGGAGAGGGCCCGATCGAGGAGGAGTGGCACCTGGTCCGGGTGATCCTCCCCGCTCCCGACGGCAGCCAGCGGGAGGTGCTCGCCGTACGGACCGGCCCGGCCACCGCACGCCTCGCGATCCCGCAGCCGCGCGGCATGGAATACAACGCGGGCGACGTGGTCGTGATCGACCCCCGGCCGCTGGAGCCGATCCCGGAGAACGAGCAGGAGCGCGAGAGCTTCGTCATCCCGTTCGCCGGGGTGACGATGCTGCGCCCGGGCGGCTACACGAGCTGGTTCTTCGACGGCGCGGCGCCGTCGGAGGACGAGTGGGCCGAGTTCAACGAGGTCCTCGCCGAGCGCGGCTGGCCCATGTGGGTCTACAGCGACGAGAACTACCGCGTCACCCACCCGGCCACCGGCGAGCAGCTTCCCGGCGTGTTCGGCTGGATCGCGATCCCGCCCACCGTGCGTCCGGCGGAGCTGGACGCCGTTCTCGACGACGTGACCGAGCAGTGGTCCCACCCGCTCGCGTGGCTCGACCTCGCCCGCGAGGTCGGCATCGAGGCCGAGCGGCACGAGCGGATCTCCAAGGAGTACGGCCTCTGATCCGTGTCGGCGGAACCTTGCTCTAGAGTCGGTTCGATTCGTGAGCGAGGAGGCGGCGTGATCCTGGACCGGTTCCGTCTTGACGGCAGGGTGGCCATCGTGACGGGGGCCTCGGCGGGGCTCGGCGTCGCCTTCGCCAGGGGTCTGGCGGAGGCGGGCGCCGACGTGGTGATCGGGGCCCGCCGTCCCGAAGGGCTGGAGCGCACCCGGCGGCTGGTCGAGGAGACCGGCCGCCGCTGCCTCGCGGTCCCGACCGACGTGTCGGTCCCCGAGGAGTGTCAGGCCCTCGTCGACGCGGCCATGGGCGAGTTCGGCCGCGTCGACGTGCTGATCAACAACGCGGGCGTCGGCACGGCCGTGCCCGCACTGCGGGAGACGCCCGGAGAGTTCCGCCGGGTGCTCGACGTGAACCTGAACGGCACCTACTGGATGGCCCAGGCCTGCGCCCGGGTCATGCGGCCGGGCTCGTCGATCGTCAACATCGGCAGCGTGCTCGGCGAGACCACGGCCGGGCTGCCGCAGGCGGCCTACAGCGCGTCGAAGGCCGCTGTCGTCGGGCTCACCCGTGACCTCGCCCAGCAGTGGACCTCGCGACGGGGCATCCGGGTCAACTGCCTGGAGCCGGGTTTCTTCGACTCCGAGATGACCGCGCGGTATCCCGGCGGCTATCTCGACCGCATGCGGGAGCAGCGGGTGCTGATGAAGCGCTCCGGCGATCCGGAGGAGCTCGTCGCCGCCGCCGTCTTCCTCGCCTCTGACGCCGGTTCGTACGTCACCGGGGCCGTGCTCCCGGTCGACGGGGGCATCCTCGTCACCTGAGCCCGTCGTGACACCGCCCGCCCCTCGCCGCGCGGCGTTTTCGGTCCTGAGCCCGTGACGACGTCGGCGCGGCCTCGCCGTGCGGGGTTTCGGTCCGCAGTCCGTGACGACGCGGGCGCCGCCTCGCGGGGCGGCGTTTCGTGACCCGAGCCTGGCGCGGCACCGATGCCCCTCGCCGGGGCCTTCACGCCGAGCCTGCGCGGGGGCGGGCCCTGACGGCACGTGGCCGCGCCGGAGGCAGGCCCTCACGCCGCGCCGCCGCGCCTTCACAACCCGGTACGGCCCGCGAACCAAAAGATCACTGGACGGTCACGATATGGAGATTAGGTGGCATTTTTCACCATAAGAGGGGCAGCAGGGCCCTAGCCTCAGACCTGTTGTCAAAACAGGATCCGTGTTGCGCCTAGCGCAACGCCTGTGCGTGTGCCCTGAGGAGTCGTTGGCCCCCCGCTCTTCATTCACGGCGTGCGAGCGGCAGCCCTCGCGCCGTGCTTTGGCGTTTCCGGGCGTCCACGCCGCCTCGCGGGCGAGCGCCAAGTGAGGGGAATCAGAGTGGGCACAGCCGCGATCGAGGTTCGCGGGCTCTGGAAGATCTTCGGTCCCAAGGCCGACCGGATCATCGGCAGCCCCGACGCAGACCTTGAGCCCGCGCAACTGCGGGCGAAGACGGGGTGCACCGCCGCCGTCAGGGACGTCAGCTTCGAAGTACGCCCAGGCGAGGTCTTCGTCGTCATGGGCCTTTCCGGCAGCGGCAAGTCGACGCTGGTGCGCTGTCTCACCCGGCTGATCGAGCCGACGGCGGGCGAACTGCGCATCGACGGACAGGACGTGCGCGGCATGTCGGCCAAGCAGTTGCGGGAGCTCCGCCGTCACCGGGTGAGCATGGTCTTCCAGCACTTCGGGCTGCTGCCGCACCGCAAGGTCGTGGACAACGTCGGCTACGGCCTGGAGATCCAGGGCGTCGGAAAGGCCGAGCGGCACGAGAAGGCCCGGCGCATCCTGTCGCTGGTCGGGCTGGCAGGCCACGAGGACTCCTATCCGGAGCAGCTTTCCGGCGGCATGCAGCAGCGGGTGGGCCTCGCCCGGGCGCTCGCCGTCGACCCCGAGGTGCTGCTGTTCGACGAGCCGTTCAGCGCGCTCGACCCGCTGATCCGCCGCGACATGCAGGCCGAGGTCATCCGGCTGCACCGCGAGGTCGGCAAGACGATGGTCTTCATCACCCACGACCTGTCCGAGGCGCTCAAGCTCGGCGAGCGCATCGCGATCATGCGGGCGGGCGCGATCGTGCAGGTGGGCACCCCCGAGGAGCTGGTGGGCGCGCCCGCCGACGACTACGTGGCCGACTTCGTGCGGGACGTTCCCCGGGCGCAGGTGCTGTCGCTGCGCTGGATCTGCCGTGCCCCCGAGCCCGATGACCCGCTCGACGGTCCCGAGCTCCCCGCCGACACCGTCATCCACGACGCGGTCCCGGCCGCGATGGCGTCCGACCGGCCCATCCGGGTCGTCTCCGGCGGCGAGCTGGTCGGCGTGGTGAGCCGGGTCGACCTCCTCGGCGCGGTGCGGCCGGACTCCCAGCCCGTGGTGGCCGGGGCCTCCGCCGGCGCCACCGGTGGGGAGGCGTAGATGGTGAGCGCGCCTGTGCAGGTCGCGCCGCCCGTTGAGGCCCCGGCGCGGGCCCGGCGCCTGCCGCGGTGGGTCGCGCCGGTCGCCGGCGTGATCGCGGTGGTGGTCCTCTACGTGGCCTTCCGCGGCAAGGCCGTGCTGCCGCACGACGACGACGCCACCCTGTTCCACTGGCTCAACGACGCCCGCGACTGGGTCGACGCCAACCGCAACAGCAGCCCGATCTTCCTGTACGTCGTCAACTACATCCGCCTGGGCGCGGCCGGAGTCTACGACGCGATCCAGGCCGTCCTGGTCGCGCTCGGCTGGCCCGGACTCCTCGGGCTGGCCGCCGGGCTCGGCTGGCTGGCCGGCGGGTGGCGGATCGCGCTCGTCTCGTTCGCCGGTTTCGCCGGCGTCGGCGTGCTCGGGTTCTGGGAGGCGAGCGTCGAGACGCTCGCGCTGACCCTGTCCTCGGTGGTGCTGTCGCTGCTGTTCGGCATCCCGCTGGGGATCTGGGCGGGCCGCTCGCCCCGCGTACGGCGGATCGTGACGCCGGTGCTCGACGTCATGCAGATCATGCCGACGTTCTCGTACCTGTCGCCGATGGTGCTGCTGTTCCTCATCGGCCCGGCGTCGGCGACGATCGCCACGATGATCTACGCGATGCCGCCCGCGATCAGGATCACCGCGATGGCCATCGAGCGGGTCTCCGGTGTGGCGGTGGGGGCGTCGGAGTCGCTGGGCGCCACCGGGTGGCAGACACTGGGCAAGGTCCGTCTGCCGCTGGCGCTCAACACGATCATGCTGGGTGTCAACCAGACCATCGCCGCGGCGCTGTCGATGGTGCCGCTGACGGCGCTGATCGCGGCGCCCGGGCTCGGCGAGGACCTGCTCCGCGCGCTCGCCCGGGTCAACGTGGGCGCCGCGCTGGTGCCCGGCGTCGCCATCGTGCTGATCGCCATCGTGCTCGACCGCATGACGCGGGCGGCGGCGCAGCGGCGCGAGGGCGGCACCCGGGCGCGGGCCGTCCGCTGGGGCGGGTTCGCCGTCCTGACGGCGGCGGGGCTCGCCCTGCTCCCCGTGCTGGCGCAGGACTTCCCCGAGCAGTGGGAGGTGCAGATCGTCCGGCCGATCAACGACGTGGTCGACTGGATCGAGGCGCACTGGTACACCTTCACCGGCTTCCTCAACGACGCGGTGGCGTACGGCCTGCTCAACCCGCTGCAGGACGTGCTGACCAGCGCGCCGTGGTGGCTGGTCACCGCGGCGGTGCTGGTGTTCGCCTGGCGGGTGAGCGGGATGGCGGCCGGTCTGGTCGCCACCGCCTGCCTCCTGTGCGTCGCCGCGCTGCAGCTGTGGGAGCACGCCATGGAGACGCTGACGTTGGTGCTGGTCGCCTCGGTGATCACCATCGCCGTGGGGCTCGCGCTCGGCGTGGCGGCGGCGCGGTCGCGGTGGTTCGCCGCCGGGCTGCGCCCGCTGCTGGACGCGGCGCAGACGATGCCCTCGTTCTCCTACCTGCTGCCCGCCGTCGCCCTGTTCGGCAACGGCCGATTCACGGCGATCACCGCGTCCTTCATCTACGCGGTGCCGGTGGTCGCCCGCCTCGTCGAGGACGGCCTGCGCGCGGTCCCCGGGACCGTCGTGGAGGCGGCGCGCTCCGCGGGCTCCACGGACCGGCAGCTGCTGTGGAAGGTCCAGCTGCCGATGGCGCGCGGTTCGCTGCTGCTCGCGGCGAACCAGGGCATCGTCATGACGCTGGCGATGGTGGTCATCGGCGCGCTGGTCGGCGCCGGGGCTCTTGGATACGACGTCGTGGCCGGGTTCGCGCAGCAGGAGGACTACGGAAAGGGCCTCGCCGCCGGCGTCGCCCTGGTCCTCCTCGGAGTCATGCTCGACCGGATCACGCAAGGCGCCAACGGGCGCCGCTCTCCCCACAAGAAGAGGAACGCATGAAGAAGTTACGCCTGATCGCAGGGGTGCTCGCTCTCGGCCTCGGCGTGGCCGCCTGCGGAGGCGCCAAGGTAGAGGACGACTCCGCAGCGGCGCCGAGCGCGAGCGCCGCGGGCTCCGCGGCCGCTCCGGGTTCCGCGGGCACCGTCAAGATGGCCATCAACGGCTGGGTCGGCTACGAGGCCGACGCGGCGGTGGTGTCGTACCTGCTGGAGCACGAGCTCGGCTACAAGGTCGAGAAGGTGACCCTCGCCGAGGAGCCGTCCTGGCAGGGCATGGAGTCCGGTGACGTCGACGTCATCATGGAGAACTGGGGTCACCCCGACCTCAAGAAGAAGTACATCGAGGAGAAGCAGGTCGCCGTCGAGGCGGGCAGCACCGGCAACAAGGGCGTCATCGGCTGGTACGTGCCCGAGTGGATGGTGGAGAAGTACCCCGACATCACCGACTGGAAGAACCTGAACAAGTACGCCGACCTGTTCAAGACCTCCGAGTCGGACGGCAAGGGCCAGATGCTGGACGGCGACCCGTCCTTCGTCACCAACGACGAGGCGCTGGTCAAGAACCTCAAGCTCGACTACAAGGTGGTCTACGCGGGCAGCGAGGCCGCGCTGATCAAGGCCGCCAAGCAGGCGACCGACCAGAAGAAGCCGCTGCTCATGTACTTCTACGAGCCGCAGTGGCTGTTCAACCAGGTCAAGCTGGTCAAGGTCAACCTCCCTGCCTACACGGAGGGCTGTGACAGCGACCCCAAGAAGGTCGCCTGTGACTACCCGCCGTACGACCTCGACAAGATCGTGAGCAAGAAGTTCGCCGACACCGGCGGCAAGGCTTACGAGCTGATCAAGGCCTTCCAGTGGACGAACGACGACCAGAACGCGGTCGCGGACGACATCACCAACAACGGGATGTCGCCCGAGGACGCGGCCAAGAAGTGGGTGGAGGCCAACCCCACCAAGTGGCAGGCCTGGATGCCGAAGTGATCCAGGTCGTGCCGGTGTTCCGCCCGTCCGGGCGCTGAACGCACGCGTCGGCCGCGATCCCCGCGATCGCGGCCGATCCCGCGTGTTGTGGAATACTCTGCCGGTGTCGCCGCGGCCCCGCCGTTCGCGTTCCGCGCCCGCACGACCCGCCCGTACGAAATCAAAGAGGCTAGATATGAGGATCCGTCTCCTTGCCGGCGTGCTGACGCTCGCGCTGGTCATGACCGCCTGCAGTGGCGGGAGTTCGGATGACGCCGCCGGGGCAGGCGCCGGGAGCGGCACGAAGACCGTACGACTCGCGATCAACCCCTGGATCGGCTACGAGGCCAGCGCCGCGGTCGTCGCCTATCTCCTCGAGCACGAGCTCGGCTACAAGGTCGAGAAGGTCGAGAGCGGCGAGGCGGACTCCTGGAAGGGCTTCGAGAAGGGCACGGTCGACGCCGTGCTGGAGAACTGGAGCCACCCGGAGCTGAAGAAGGAGTACATCGAAGACAAGAAGGTCGCGATCACCGCGGGTGAGAACGGCAACAAGGGCGTCATCGGGTGGTACGTCCCGGAGTGGATGGTCCAGAAATATCCGGACATCACGGACTGGCACAACCTGCCCAAGTACAAGGACCTGTTCAAGACCGACAAGAGCGACGGCCTCGGCCAGTTCCTCGCGGGCGACAAGTCCTTCGTCACCAACGACGAGGC
Source organism: Microbispora sp. CSR-4 (assembly GCF_008033685.1). NCBI lineage: Bacteria > Bacillati > Actinomycetota > Actinomycetes > Streptosporangiales > Streptosporangiaceae > Microbispora > Microbispora sp. CSR-4. Next base: position 65,804 of record NZ_VJVX01000020.1, on the reverse strand, counting down.
GCTGATCAGGAACCTGAACCTGCCCTACAAGGTGGTCTACTCCGGCAGTGAGGACGCGCTGATCGCGGCGGCCCGCAAGGCCACCGAGAACGAGACCCCGCTGCTGATGTACTTCTACGAGCCCCAGTGGCTGTTCAACCAGCTCAAGCTCGTCAAGATCAACCTGCCGCCGTACGCCATCGGGTGCGACGCCAACGTCAAGACGATCAAGTGCGACTATCCGCCGTACCTGCTCGACAAGGTCGTCAGCGTGAAGTTCGCCAAGACCGGCGGCAAGGCGTACGAACTGATCAAGAACTTCGTCTGGACCAACGACGACCAGAACGCCGTGGCCTACGACATGGCGGTGAACAAGATGAGCGCCGAGAACGCCGCCCGCAAGTGGGTCGAGGCCAACAAGATCGTCTGGCAGGACTGGATCCCCGCCTGATCCACCGCATCTGATCCACGGCAGCCGGTCAACCGCATTTGATCAACCGCATCTGAACAACGGGGCCTTCCATCGGGCCCGGTCGAGGGGGCGTGGCACGCACGGCGTGCCACGCCCCTCGTCATGCGCCGAGATCTTGCGCGCGCCTCCTTTGCCACTTATTTGCACTTTGCTATATCTGAGGGGGACATTTCATTACCTAGGGGTGGCTGTGGGCGGGCGTGGAACCCGGTCGATCGCCGTGTCGATCACCGGACTCTCGATGGCGGTGGCCGTGCTCGCGGGCTGCGGGCCGATGCCGGAACTCGACGGCGACCTCGCGAGCAAGGGCGGCGGCACGAGCAGCGGCGCGCAGGGCGACGCCGGGACGGAGCGTGGCGTCAACCCGCTCGACAACCCCGACGGCACCGGCCCTGGCCTCAAGCCGATCACGTCGGACAAGGACCGGGCGAAGGCCCGCGAGCTGATCGACAAGGTGGCGACGAAGGGCCGGGGGTCGAAGACCGGCTATGACCGCGACAAGTTCGGCTACGCCTGGGCCGACAACGTGGACGACGTCCCCTGGGGGCGCAACGGCTGCGACACCCGCAACGACCTGCTCAAGCGCGACGGCCGGGACGTCAAATATCGCGACGGGTCCAACTGCGTCATCGTCTCCATGACCCTGTACGACCCCTACACCGGCAAGACGATCGACTGGACCAAGTCGAAGGCGGCGGCGGTCCAGATCGACCACGTCATGCCCCTGTCGTACGACTGGCAGATGGGCGCGTCGCGGTGGAGCGAGAGCAAGCGCAAGCAGATCGCCAACGACCCGCTCAACCTGATCCCCGTCGACGGCTCCACCAACGGCTCCAAGGGCGACTCGGGGCCGGCCACCTGGCTGCCGCCCAGCCGCGACATCCGCTGCTCCTACGTCGTGCGGTTCGCCCAGGTCGCCCTCAAGTACGACCTGCCGGTGACCTCCGCCGACAAGGCGGCCATGCTGGAGCAGTGCAAGTGAGCCGGTCCGGTCACCGGTAGACGACGCATCCGCCGGACGTCGTCTGCGCGCACGATCGGCCCCGCACGCTGCCGGAACGTCCGCGCTCCTTCTCTGACAAGACGGACGATCTCAGGCCGGATCGTTCCGGCAGCGCCCCGTCATCCGGCGAGCAGGTCGCGCAGGCGCGCGCACTCCCGGGTGAAGCGGCTCGCCCGGCCGGTGGCGGCGTGCGCCGACACCGCCGGGATCTCGCCGCGGGCGCCCACCCAGACGGCCACGTCGGCGGCGAACCTCACCGCCTCGGTGTGGGCGACGGCCGGCCGCTCCCCGGTGGAGGGCAGCAGGCCGGGCAACAGGGTCCGCACGATCTCCCACACCTGCTCGTGCGCCCCCTTATGCGCGGCCTCCCGCAGCGACGCGAGCACCGGACGGGGCTCGAGCCTGGTGCGGCGGATCAGCAGCGCGATCTGACGGCCGACCGCCTCGGCGTCCAGTGCTCCCCGGCTGGTCATCCGCAGCAGCAGGGGCACCGAGCCGGGGTGGCTCGTGGCCAGGAAGTAGGCCAGGATGAGCGAGGTCGCGTCCCCGATCGGGCCGTCGGCGTCCGCCACGCCCTTCAGATGAGGCGGATAGACCCCTGGATGGTTCCACTGATAGAGCAGGTGGGGCAGGTAGTTGACGGAGACGACCTCGCGGTGCGACGGAAGGATCGACGGCCACCACTCCATGGCGTATCCGTGATCGTCCCAGCACCACTTCGACGGCTCGCGCAGCAACTCGTCGATGAGAGGGTGCCCGGTCGGCTCCGCTCGCAGCAGCGGCACCAGCCGCACCCGCTCGACGTGCACCGGGTCGCGCTCCTCGAACAGGTACTCATGGGCACCCTCGACGTAGCCCCACTTCACCCCGGCTTCCGGATCGGGCAGGCCGCCCCGGGCAAGCCAGCCGCCGACGGCCGACGCCGCCTCCGATCCCACGCGTGCGGCGCGCTCGGCCGCGACCGGGTGCGCCCCCCGTGGCAGCCGTAGCAACGCCTGCTGCAGGTCGGCGGGCAGCGGCTCCGTGCCCGCGGCGGCGCACAGCTCCAGCCGGTCCACCAGCACGCCGGGATCGAGGTGCCCGGTGGTCACCGTCGGCGTCGCCAGCAGGACGGGAGGCAGCGTCCCATCCTGGAGCGCCCGGTAGATCTCGCTGAGCCGGTGCAGCAGGAACATGTGCGGCGGGGAGACGCGCGCGGGCTCCGGCAGCCGGGCGCGGCGGCGGAACTCCACCGCGGGGTCCGGCTCCTCCGGCTTGCCGAACAGCGGCCGGAAGCCGAAATACGTGATCCCCACGCGGAAGTCCGGCTCGGCGGGATCGCGGGGAGGCACGGGCAGGCCGTCGCGCATCGCCGCCACCCGCTCGGCGGAGACTCCGAGCTCACGGATCTGGCGGAAGATCTCCTCCCGGACGTGCTCCGGCAGATTGCCGAAGGCCGGCTCCGGCGCGGCCTCGCCCTCCGCACTGTCTTCGTCTTCCGCGTCGCCTTCGTTTTCCAGCCAGGCAGGCCCGGCAGGGTCGTCCAGCGCGGGATGCCTGCCCAGTGCGGCAGGGTCGTCCAGTGCGGCAGCGTCGTCCGGTGCGGTATGCCCGTCCAGCGCGGCAGGGGCGTTCCGCCCAGCATGGTCGCCCAGCGTGAGGTGCTCGCCCAGCGCGGGGTGCCCGTCCAGTGCGGCAGCGTCGTCCGGTGCGGTGTGCCCCTCCGGTCCGGCATGGCCGTCCGGCTCGTGATCGTGGCCCTCCGGCTCGTCGGGCGGTACGGCGCTCACGCTCACGGAGAAGCTCGATCCCGCCCAGGGATCGACGGGTTCCGGATCGGGCACACCGGGATCGGTGCCGGGAGTGATCACCTCCTTCGCCATGGCGGCGATCCAGGCGTCCGGATCGAGCCAGCACTCCATGTCGTACAGATGGGGGGAGTAGTCCCCGAAGGCAGGGAGGAGCGCCTCGCGCAGGGCCGCCCGATCGCTGCCCACCCGCTCGACGAAATCGGCGAGCCACTGCTCGCACGCCTCCCACCCGTACGGTGCCCTTGTGGCCCAATCCACGGCCCGCAGGGGGAACGGGCCGGGCTCGGGGAAGACGGGCAGCGGCGCGGGGGTGAACGGTTCCGGCGTCTCCTCGGCCGCGACCTCGCCGCCGAACACCGCGGCGAGCTCCCGGCCGAGATCGGCGGGCAGCAGTGGAACCGCCTCGGCGATCGGCTTGGCGTCCCTACCGAGCGCCGCGGCGTGCCTGAGCGCGATCCGTACGGCTCGCCGCCGCACGTCGTCGGACGTGTGGGCGAACGCCGTGACGAGCGCGGGAGCGAGTTCGCCGGCGCGAGCGGGACTCCGCCGCACCTCCCGGTCCAGCAGGGTCAGGCCGGCGCGGGCGAGCTTGGCCTCGGGCCTGAAGGTCAGCGCCTCGATCGCCTCCTGGACGTCGGCGTCGTCGTGGAGGCCGCAGCGGTTGATCTGGGTGAGGGCCAGCTCGGCGACCGGACCGGGGGCGGCGGGGAGCAGCCGCAGGTAGTCACGGGCCCGCTCGGCCGCCTCCTGCGGCGTGGGGCCGACCAGTCCGTGCAGGCGCACGAAGAAGCGCAGGTCCGCGGCGTTGCCCCCGCGCAGAAACCGGCTCACGCAGCCGTCGAGGAGCTCCGCACGCGACACCCGCCCGGCCTCCAGCAGCCGCTGGACCAGGGAGAACCACCGGGTGGGCGTCGGCGTGAGCCGTTCCTCGCGCAGGGCGCGGCCCGCGCCCTCGGCGTGGAAGATCCGCGGCAGCAGCGGGCCGAGCAGGGGATCGTCGTCCGCCGCCTCGCCCGTCAGCCACGCGACGACGAGCATGTCGTGCGCGGGCGGCGTGATGCCGGAGGCCCGCAGCAGCGCGAGCACCAGCGGGGCGATCCGATCGTCGCCTGGCCTGCGGATTTTCAGGGCGAGCCGGGCCGCCACGTCGGCCTGCCACTCGGCCGGGCGGGTGACCAGCACCCGGACCACCTCGGCCTGGCTCGGGGCCGGCGCCCACTCCGGGTAGAGCTCGCGGCGGGTCAGCCACGCCGCCGCGGCGGCGGGCCCCGAGATGGTCCCCGCTCCCGCGATCCGCAGGACCGTGCCGAACTCGGAGAGGGCGTCCCGCACCGTGCGGCGGCGCTCCCAGGCGAGCCAGGGGTCCTCGTCGTCGAGGCCCTGACCCCGCTCGCTCTCGCGGGCCATCTGCATGGCGGTGTCGCGCATCTCCGTGAGGAAGCCCGGCAGCCGCTTCGCCACCTCGGCGCGCTCGGCCTCGGTGAGGGCGATCACGCGGTCGGCCAGCGTCTTCGTCTCACGCGCCGTGATGAGGTCGCGCACCTCCTGCCAGGCGCTCATCGTGCCGCCTCCGGGCTCGTCTCCACGACCGTCCGCATGTCGGCGTCCGTGACGGATCGCGCGGCGATTCTCGCCGCGAGCACGTGTTTGCACGGCCCGCGTGAGCCGCGATGGTCCCACCACCAGGGGCAGGTGCACGATCCGTCGGTCAGGCCGACCTCCCGCAGCCCGCCGTCGGTCCGTACGCGCGCCGTGTCACCCGTGACCTCCACGGCGCCCGCCGCGACCAGCGCCCGCGCGGACGTCAGCCGCGGGTTGAGGTGCCGCACGTGCTCCCGGTCATAGGGAAGCTCACGGTGGAAGTACGCCGCGTCGGACAGGTCGTAGCCGACGCGCCCGGCCGTGCCGAGCTGGGTGAGCGCGGCGCGCACGCGCGTCGGCGACAGCCCGGCGCGGTCGGCCAGCAGGCCGATCTCCACCTCGGGCTCGAAGTTGAGCAGCATCCCCACCACGTCGGCGTCGGTCTCGGCCTCGTCGGTGGCGAGGTCGGCGAGCACCGCGCCCTCGCCGGAGAACCCGCGCCAGCGCTCGGGCGACAGGACCAGCGTGTATCGCATGCCGGGCAGCTCCAGCTCCCACGCGCTCGACGCCGGGCCGCCGGGGGACGCCGGGCCGTACACCTTGAGGCCCCGGGCGAAGCGCAGCAGGGGCAGCAGCGTCGCCAGGCGGCCCACGCCGGACAGGCACACCGATCCGGGGCCGGGCCGGTCCGAGACGCGCAGATCGCGGCCCGCCGGGGCGACCCACAGGTCGGCCGTCGCCCGCTTGGGCAGGGACCGCAGGAACCGCACCGCGCTCATCCCCGGCAGCTCGGCCCGCAGGTCCATCCGCGCCGCGATCACCTGAACCTCGGCGAACCCCCGCAGCCACCGCTCGGGCAGCGGCACCTTCTTCTCCACCACCGCGCCGTCGAGTGTGGTCACCCTGAGCTCGTCCGCGCCGACCCCGAGGTGCAGCGGGTCGCGCGGGCCCACGCGGGCCAGCGCCTCCCGCAGCGGGCCGTTGACGTCGACATTGGTCGTCCCCCGGTCGAACACCTCGCCGTCCAGTGCGTCCCAGAGCAGGTCCAGCCGGGCGTACACACCGCCGCAGGCGGAGAACGACTCGAGCCGCAGCCGGTCGCCGCCGCACGTGACGACCGGATCGCGGGTCCACCCCGGACGCGGCTGGTGATAACGGGTGAGGGCCACGTCGGCCACGCCCAGCAGCGCCGCCGCCGCGGGCGCCGCCTGGGTCACCACCCCGCTGAAGAACCTCGGCGCAACGGCGGGGCCGCTCAGGGCCCCGCCCCCGGACGTCGAGAGCCCGAGACGCCCGTCCACCAGCATCGAAGGCGCGGCGTAGCAATACGCCTGCGTCGCGTTTGTCATGTGCCGGAGGCTAGAGATCACCACTGACAAATCTCCGCCCGGACGCGCGCCCCGGACGGGCGCCCGGGACACCCCCGCGCCCGGGACACCCCCGCGCCCGGGACACCCGCCGGGCCCTGGGCATCCACCGCGCGCCGGGCGGTGGGCGGGGGAGCCCGGGCGCGCAAGGCGGTGGGGGCGAACCCCTCGCGATCCTCGTCACTCCGGGAGAGAGCGGTGCGTGGGGTGATGGGCGGGGGCACCCCCGGCACCCCCGGGCACTCCGGGCGTGCGGGGCGCGAACCCCGCCCGAACCTTGTGCCGCTCGCTCCGTGCGATCCGCGTTATCGGGCTCAGCATCGCCGCTCGATTCGCGACACCGCGGGATCGAGCGGCGTGCGGGGTCAGTCGCAGCCGGCGGCGGGGTCGTCCACCTTCGGCGCGGTGTCGTCGGCCGTGACCTCCAGCTGGGCGGTCGAGGCCACGAGGCTCCCGACGGGCGCCTTCGCCTCCTTCTCGTCCACGACGATGCCGCGCTCGCCGAGCAGCTCATAGCTGGAGGGGTCGAAGATGATCTCCTGGCGCACCCCGCCGGAGACCCGGCCGACGCCGATGCCGGTCCGTCCGGCCGCGTCCTCGACACTCTCGTCGACCGTGACCCCGGGGATCGTGGCGGCGGCATTGAACAGCGCCTTGCGCTGGGGTGCCGGCACGTACGTCTCCCGCAGCAGGTCGCCGACGGCCGTCCACGCGCCGGTGTCGGGCGGGTTGTCGCCGCGCGGCCGGCCGTACAGGTAGGCGCGCATCTCCTCCGGGTCGGTGGGCAGCTTCTTCAGGTTCGTGTAGGCGGTGTCCCGCACGCTGTTGCAGGCAGGGAGCCGCATCCACTCGGTGCCCTTCCGCTGGTACGCCTCCGGCGGGATCGGCCAGCCGGGGTACGCCCGGGGCTCCAGATGCTCGACCTTCAGCGCGCCGTCCCTCGTGCCGTCGGCCGGCAGCCAGATCGTCCGCTTCGTCCGGTAGAGGTAACGAGTTGGCTTCTTGTCCTCGCCGACCACGTCGGCCTCGTACATCGTCTGGGAGCTGACCTTGACGAACTGGTCGTCGCGCAGGGACAGGTCGGTCACCGCGCGGGCCGCCTTGCCCAGCACCTCCTCGGCCGACATGTTCGACACCTTCGGCAGGCTCACGACCCCGGCGCTCACCGCCACCGGCCGGGGCTCCGGCTCCGCCGGGCTCGTGATGACGGCGGTGACGCCCGCCGCGGCGAGCAGCGCCGTCCCGCCCGCCAGGAACAGGTAGGGACGCGGGCGGGGACGGACGGGACGCTTCGCCGGGTCGGTCAGCCGCCGCCGCACGGCCGCCTTGGCCGCCAGGGAGTAGGGGGCGACGTCGGGCCGTTCCCGCGCCACCAGGTCGATCTCGTCGGTCATCACAGGTTCTCCTCGGGAAGGTCGAGATGGCGGCGCAGCTTCGCGCGCACGCGGTGCAGGCGCGAGCGGACCGTGCCGATGGGGATCTTCAGCGCCTCGGCCGCCTCCTCGTAGGAGAGGTCGGCCCAGGCGACCAGCAGGAGCAGGTCGCGTTCGGCGGTCGACAGCCTGGCCAGCGCGGCGGCGAGGGCGGGCCGCAGGACGGCGGCGCTCGCCCGTTCCGCTCCGCGTTCCTCCTCGTGGAGGCCGCGCTCGTCGGCGTCGCGCGGCGCGCGGGCGAGCGCCCGCAGCCGCCGGATCTCCGAGCGGCGGTGCCCGGAGATGAGGTTGGCGGCGATGCCGTACAGCCAGGGCCGGGCGTCCGGCCGCGAGGCGTCGTAGCGGTGCCGCTTGCGGAACGCCACGAGGAACGTCTCGGCCGTCACGTCGTCGGCGTGCTCGGGTCCGAGACGGCGACCGGCGTAGGCGTGGATCTCGTCCGCGTGCCGGTCGAAGACGCCCGCGAACCGCTCGGGCGCGGTCAGCGACGCCTCGATCAACCGCGCGTCGCTCGGCTCGCCGTCATGCGGTCGAGTGTCATGCGGTCGAGTGTCATGCGGTCGAGTGTCATGCGGTCGAGTGTCATGCGGTCGAGCGTCGTGCGGTCGAGCGTCGTGCGGCCGGGCGTCGTGCGGCCGGGCGCTGTATGGGCCGGCGGCGGGGGGATCGGCGGCGCGCGGTTCGGCCCCGTCCAGTGCGGCCTGGTACGGCCTGCTGTCGTACGGCCGGGTCAGAGCTCCGGAACCGGCTCCGGAACCGGCTCCGGGACCTGGCTCGGTGCCGTCACGGGAGCCACCGGGTTCGTGAGCCGGGGCTACCGAGGGGTAGCGCAGATCGCCAGATATCGCCCTCACTACCCGTTTTGTCCGTTCATAGAGGCCATCCTTTCGTGGGCGCTGTCGCGCCTCTCGCCTCTACTCCGCCGGACGGCCCGGGCCGGTTCCGTATTTCGCGTAGTGGTTATCCACGCAGTTGGTTTCGTGCGGCTGGGTTTCGCGCAGCGGCGTCAGCCGACCGGCCGCCCGCTCTGCCCGTCCGCCTGCCGTGCGACGAGCGCCCCCTCGGGTGCGGCGGCGGAGGCCGCGGCGACCGGCTGGTCGAAGATGTCGATGTCGACCTCCTCGCCGCCGACCGTCAGCGTCTCCCAGGCTCCGCTCACCAGCAGGGTGTGCAACGTCTCGCTGCTCAGTGCGTTCAGGTGCCGCAGGAGCGTCGCGTCGTCGGGCATGCCGGGCACACGGGGTGACAGGCGGTCGCGGATCTGCCGCAGGCGCTCCATCATGGCTTCGATGTCCGCTTCCCGGTCCGGGGCGGCGCTGCCCTCCTCGATGCCCTGCACGATCGTGTCCTTGATCGCCCGGGTGACCCCCTGCTCGTCGGTGGTCACCATCGCGTTCCACGCGCGGCTCTTGTGCCGATATTGCAGCATCGACATCGCCGCCTCGTGCCGTACGAAGTCGGCGTCGCGGAACGGCCTGCCGCGCCAGTTGCGGTTGAGCGACCTGGCCAGCGAGATGGCCGACGCCAGGCCGCTGTTGAGGCCCCGCCCCGGCCAGAAGTGGATCGCGTTGGCCGCGTCGCCCAGCAGGAACCCGTACGTCCCGGGAGTGGTGGAGGTGGGGGAGAACAACCGGGCGGTGAACCGCGGCCGCTGCACCATGTCGAGCCGGAAGGCGGTGACCGCGCTCACGTCGCCGTCGGCGATGCCGAAGAGCGCGAGCCCTTCCTGCGCCCGCTTCCACAGCGCCGATCCCTTGATCAGGGCGGGCAGGAACAGCGTGTGGTGGGTCGAGCAGTGGAAGTCCCCGTCCTGGGTGCGCTCCATCAGGCAGGGGCTGGAGGCGACGCACTCCTCGAACACGTGCCGTACGGGGTCGATGCCGACGACCTCCGCGGCCTCGTCGTCGGTGAGCCGCATGTTCAGGAAGCCCTCGCCGCGAAGGGAGTTGAGGAGAAACCGGTTCTGCGCCACGGTCAGCAGCACGATCGCCGGGTCGGGCAGGCTGGACTTCACCCGGATCCCCAGCACCACGTCCTGCAGGTGGCGGCCGTCGAGCGAGAAGATCGATTCGTCGGCCCGGCCGAACCTGTCGGTGAAGTGCTCGCGGGTCCGCGAGCGTCCTCCCTCGCAGATGGCGAGCACGTGCTCCTTGGCCACGGTGTCCTGGCGCTCCGCGATGTCGAATTTCTCCGGCACCAGGCGGATGCGGGCGGACCTCTCGTTCGCCATCTCCAGCAGGGTGTCCTCGATGTGGGCGATCCGGATGTTCCGCGGGCCGCAGCCGCGGATGGAGTCCGGACCGGCCGGCCACATCTCGCTGTAGGACCCCTCGGTGAACAGCCGCTGCTGGACGTCCTCCGGGAGGTTCAGATACTGGCGGCTCTGCACGGTCACGACCTGCTGCCGCCGGTTGTTGCCCTGCCTGGCGTTCTTCCACACGACGCGCGAGCCGTCCATGGTCCAGCGGCCGTCGTAGATCGTGATGGTGACGCGCTGCCCCATGAGGTGGTCGAGGAGCAGGGCGAAGGCCAGCCCGACGGGCCCGCCGCCGGAGACGGTGACGTGCAACACCTGCTCCGGCTCGACGTCCGGCGCTGACGGGCGGAACCGCTGCATCAGAGAGGTGTTCAGCACCGTCACGGAGTCGTCGAACGCCTCGAAGCGGAACGTCTCCCCTCCGATGGCGATCGTGTCGCCGGGCTGGAGCACATGCCTGGTGACACGCGTGCCGTTGACCAGCGTCCCGTTGCTGCTGCCCCGGTCGAGGAGCACGTAGCCCTCGGCCTCGCGGCGCAGCTCCGCGTGGAAGCGCGAGGCCCGCTCGCTCGTGATCACCACACTGTTGTCGCCTCTGCGGCCGAAGGTGATCGGCTTGTCGTCGATCGGAAAACGCTGACCGGCAAGTGGACCTTCATGTCCGACGATCGCAGGCGGCATGCTCCGCCCCCTCTCCCTCGCAAACGTCGTGATCATTTATCGTGACACGCTTCCTGTTCGCTGCAAAGCGTCCAAGTCGGGCAGGCGATCGCCTCCGTGCGCGCCGTCGCGCTTTTCGTCCCGCTTCGCCCTGCTTCGTCGGACCGGCCGGGCGGGCGGAAACCGGAGATGACGCCCATGCGGACACTGTCCCGCCCGCCACTTGACGTCCGCTTGGAATCCGGTTGCCCTGCCGGGTGGCCTAGGCGTACGCGAACGCGTCCCGGCGCAGCCTCCCGCAGATCGCGCCGGGATCGCCGAGATAGCGCCAGGGGATCGCGGTCACCAGATCTCCGAACGCCTCGAAGCGCTCCTTGGCCGCGACGTGGTCGCCGGCCAGGGCGAAGGCGCAGGCGAACACGTTGTGGTCCTCCGGTCAGCCCGGCCGCCGCCGGTAGGCCGGATGCCGTACGGAGCGGTCGGCGGCGGCGCGCAACTCGGCCCTGACGTCGGGACGCGTCATGTACACATCGTCATCGCCCCTGTCGAGCGACAGCCACTTCTCCAGGTGCGCCTCGGCGACGAGCCCGCCCAGCGGGCTGCCGGGAGGCGCGTCCGCCACGGCCCGCCGGGCGAAGGCGAACATCTCCTCCTCGCTGCCGAACCATTTCGCGCACAGCCACTGGAGCATCTGGGAGTGGGTGTGCAGGTGCCAGGGGTGCCGGCTCGTCGCCGCGTGGAAGCGCCGCAGCGTCTCCTCCCGCCCCACCCCGTGGCCCCGCGCGCCTCCCATGCCCACCTGACTCCGTGCGCGCCTTTCACCAGGAGCGGCAGCGTCGACTCCCGCTCGGCCGCGATCCATCCGTCGGCCCGGTCCTGCACGCCTTGTACCGACGCGCAGACGTTCAGGTAGAAGGCGCGCGGCCTGCTCCTGCCTGCCGACCGGGCGCCGATGCTGTGGGCGACCGTACGCGAGCTGGCGGCGGAGGCGCGCACCCGGATGCCCGAGGAGATCTGGCTCACCGCGGAGGTCAACGCCGCCGTGCAGGAGGAGCCGCGTTTTCTGGGGCTCTCCGGGGGACGCCGCCGCCTCTACGTCGGCCTGCCGCTGCTGCAGACCATGACGGTCGGACAGATGCGGGCCGTGCTCGCGCACGAGCTCGGGCACTACTCCGAACGCCACACCCGCCTGTCCGTGCCCGCGTACCGGGGCAGGCTGGTGATCGCCCACACCCTGGACCGCATCGGGCCGAACAACCCGGCGGGCTGGCTCTTCCTCGCGTACGCCCGGCTCTACCTCCTGGTCGACCGGGCGGGGTCGCGTCGCCAGGAGCTGGAGGCCGACCTCGCCTCGGCCCGGGCGGCGGGAGCCGACGCGGCGGTCAGTGCGCTGCGCGAGATCCGCGTCCTCGCCGCCGCCTGGGAATTCTTCCTGGACCAGTACGTCCGCCTCGGCTGGGAGTCCGGATATGCCCCGGCCGACCTGTTCGCCGGGTTCGGCGCGCTGGTGGAGGCGCGCCGGGACGAGCTGGAGGAGCTGCGCGCCCGCGAGCCGGACGACAGCGGCTCCAGATGGGACACGCACCCGCCCCTGTCAGAACGGCTCGCCGCCCTCGCGGCGGCGCCCCGCACGGCGGCGCCGCTCGACACCCGGCCCGCGGCGATGATGCTCGCGAACATCGCGGAGGCCGGGCGCGCGCTGCAGCAGGTGGCGATCGACAGCGAAGAGCGCACCCTGCTGACCTGGCCCGAGCTCACCGCGACGGCCCTCGCCGAGCAGCTCCAGCGCGACGCCGACGCGATCCTCCGCATGATCGCCCGTACGACCGGCAAACCGGCGGTGGGGCTGGCCGACGTAATCGACGCCATCGCGGCCGGGCAGCTCACGACGATCGCGCAGCCCTTCTTCCCGACCGCCACCCGGCGGGAGGTGGGCCCGCTGTTCGCCGAGCCGCTGGAGACCCTGCTCAGGCTCGCCGCGCTGCGGTCCGGCGTCGCGCGGTGGTGGCACTCCTGGAGCGGCCCGGCCCGCTTCCGCGGCGTACGCTGCGACGAGCTGCCGCTGGGGAAGATCGCGACGCTCGCGGTCAGTCCGGACGGCCTGCGGGCGGCCCTCGCGGAGCTGTCCGCGCTCGGCGTCGACATCCGCCGGGCAGCACCGGCCGACACGGCCCCGAGCACCTTCGGTTCCGCCGTCGTCGGCGGCCTGGCGAACGTGCGGGTGGACGGGGCCGAACACGACCTGTTCGTGCTGACCACCGGGATCGTCCTGGTCGCGAACCCCGGCAAGTCGGACAACGGGCGGCAGCGCATGCGCGACCTGCTCGGCACGACGACCGCGGTGAGCCTGGCCGAGCGGAACCGGTTCGTCGCCTTCGAGGAGATCGAGAGCGTCCGGATCGGCAAGCGGATCCCGCTCGACGCCGAACTCGTGCTCTACGGCGGCGCGACCCTGCGGCTGCGGGAGCGGTGGAGCAGCGACGAACTGGACGACGACAGCCGCAAGCACCTCATCGCCCTGCTGGAGAACATCTGAGCGGTGACTCGGCGGACGAGCGGCAACCACCGGGCGGGCCGGGAACGCTGGAGCGGTTACCGGGCGCCAGGGAACGTCTGACCGGTTATCGGGTGGCCGGGAACGTCTGACCGGCTATCGGGTGGCCGAGCCGCGCACCTGGAGGGAGGCCAGCAGCGCCGTGCTGGCCTGCGCGATCTCCTCGACCGCGCGGTCGAACGCCTCGGCGTTGTGCGCGGCGGGCGCGCGGAAGCCGGAGATCTTGCGGACGTACTGCAGGGCCGCCGCCCGGATGTCCTCCTCGGTCACCTCGTCGGTGAACGGCGGGCGCAGGGTCTTGATGCTTCGGCACATGACCCCATACTGACCGATCCGCGACCGGTCAGGGGTGGAGGACGGCGGCGCCGAAGTCCTCGGCCACCTTGCGCAGCATCGCGGCCAGCTCCTCGCGGTCGATCGCGTCGATGCGCTCGGCCGGCCCGGACACCGACATCGCCGCGAAGGCCCGCCCGCCGTCGTGGACCGGCACGGCCATGCAGTGGACCCCGCTCTCCTCCTCGCCCAGGTCGAGCGCGTACCCCTGGGCGCGCACCCGGTCGAGCTCCTCCAGCAGCTCGCCGACCGACGTGATCGTCCGGTCTGTACGGCGGGGCAGCCCGGTGCGCCGGAACACCGCCTCCGCGTCGTCCCGCCCGGCCAGCAGGGCCTTGCCGACGGCCGTGCTGTGCGGCAGCACGCGGCGGCCGACCTCGGCGAACATCCGCAGCCTGCGCGGCGAGGGCACCTGGGCCACGTAGACGACGTAGTCGCCCTCCAGCACCGCGAGGTTGGCGGTCTCGCCCGACAGCTCCACGAGCCTCGCGAGATAGGGCTCGGCCCAGACGGCGAGCATCCGCTCGGCCACGCCGCCGATCCGCACGAGCGCGCCGCCGAGAGCGTAGCGCCGGTCGGACTCCTGCCGGACGTACCCGCGGGCCAGCAGCGTCTGTAACAGCCGGTGGATCGTCCCGTACGGCAGGCCGGTCGTGGCGGCGATCTCCGACAGCCCGGCCTGACCGCCATGCTCGGACAGTGCCTCCAGCACGTCCAGCGCCCGGTCGACGCTCTGCACGCTCACGGCATCCTCCTCCTCGGCGGTGTCATCCTTGACGGGGGGACCATCCCAGGATGCCGGGTTCGAGACCGCGCAGCGAAGCGTCGAGCACCTCGGCCGTGTGCGCGACCCGGATCTCCCCCTTGCCCGCCCTGCGTACGGCGGCCGCGATCTGCATCGTGCATCCCGGGTTGGCCGACACCAGCACGTCCGCGCCGGCGGCGAGCACCCGCTCGGCCTTGCGGTCGCCCAGCTCCCTGGCCGCCTCGGGCTGGAGAAGGTTGTAGGTGCCCGCGGACCCGCAGCAGATCGCGGACTCCTCGATCTCCCGCAGCTCCAGCTCCGGGATCGCGCGCAGCAGCTCGCGCGGCTGCGCGCGCACGCCCTGGGCGTGGGCCAGATGGCAGGCGTCGTGGTAGGCGACCGTGAGCGGCAGCGGGCGGCGCTCGGCGACCGGGCCCAGCTCGATCAGGAACTCCGCCAGGTCGCGGGTCCGCAGCGCCTCGGCGCGGGCCGCCCAGCCGGGCTCGCCGGCCAGCACCTCGGCGTAGTCCTTCATGCTCGATCCGCAGCCCGCCGCGTTCACCACCACGGCGTCCACACCGGCCCGCTCGAACGTCTCGATCGTGCGGCGGGCGAACCTCTTCGCCTCGTCCTCGCGGCCCGAGTGCAGCGACAGCGCCCCGCAGCAGCCCTGCCGGGGCGGGATGACCACGTCGCAGCCCTCCAGCGCGAGCACCCGGGCCGTCGCCGCGTTGACCTGCGGGAAGAACTCGCCCTGCACGCATCCGGTGAGCAGCCCGACCCGCGCCCTGCGCCGCCGCCTCGCCCGCACCAGCGGCGGGAGCCGTACGGGCCGGGGGACGGCGGGGGCCAGCTCGGCCATCGCGCCGAGGGAGGGGTGAACCTCCTCGAGGAACGACTGCAGGCGCCTGATCAGCCGCATGGGCAGCCGCATCGCCCGCAGCCTGCGCCGGTAAGGGAACAACGCGAACACCAGCGCCCGGATCGCGCGCTCGTCGGGGCGGCGCACGTGCTCGCGCTCGACGACCGCACGGGTCTGCTCGATCAGCCGGTCGTACCGCACACCGGACGGGCACGCGGTGACGCACGCCATGCAGCCGAGGCAGGCGTCGAAGTGGCCGGCCATCGCGCCGGTGACCGGCGTGCCCTCGACGTGCTGCCCCATGAGGTGGATGCGCCCGCGCGGGGAGTCCATCTCCTCGCCCCACAGCACGTACGTCGGGCAGGTGGGCAGGCAGAACCCGCAGTGGACGCAGTCCTTGATCAGCTCGGGGTCCATCAGATGCCTCCCGGGAAACGGCCGGGGGAGAGCCGGCGATCGGGGTCGAACCGCTCCTTGACCCGCTGCATCAGGCGGAGCGCGCCGACGTGCCCCCACCGGTCCAGGCGGCGGCCGGTCTCGGGCGGCACGGCGAGCACGACGACCCGGCCCTCGCCGTCGGTCTCCATGTGGTCGCGCAGCTGGCTCGTGAAGGCGGCGACCCGTCCGGGCTCGGTGTCCGGCGGCAGGGCGACGTGGAGGACGCTCGCGGCCAGGGAGCCGCGCACCGACGCGCGCACGCCCGCCTCACGGGCCGCCTCGAAGGGGCCGACGAAGCTGCCCGCCAGCCGATAGGGGATGTTCCTGACCTCCAGCAGGATCTCCCCGCCGCCGGTGCTCCCCGTGCCCTCTCCCGCTACTTCGCTCGTCGTGCCCTCGCTGCCCGTGCCTCCGTTCGTCGTGCCCCCGGGTGGCCGGTCCGGCGCCGGCGGTTCGGGCAGGAGTCCCCACCACGGTGGTGGCTCCTCGGTCACCTCCGCCGTCTCGCCCATCAGCCCGCACAGCGCCTTGGCGCGCTCGGCCGCGGCGGTGCCCTCGACCAGGACCGCGACCGTGCAGGGCCCCTCCACATCGGGCCAGTCCACCTCCACCGCACTCGGCTCCAGCGGCGACTCGGTGATCGCCGGGATCGCCGCGTGCAGGGACGCCGCGACGCCCGTGGATGTGGTCTCCAGCGTCTTCCCCTCGTACACGTAGGGCTCGACGGTCACGGTCACCGGCCGTTCGACGGTCGCGGTCACCCAGGCGCGGGCGGCGGGCAGGGGATGGAGGCGGAACGTCGCGTCCGCGATGATCCCGAGCGTGCCGTACGAACCGGTGAACAGCTTGCCGAGGTCATATCCGGCGACGTTCTTGACGACCTTCCCGCCCGACCTGGCGATCGTGCCGTCGGCGAGCACGACCGTGACGCCGATGAGCAGGTCGCGGGCCGTGCCGTGGCGGAACCTGCGCGGCCCGGCGACGCCGGTGGCGAGCAGTCCGCCGACCGTGGTGCCCGGCACGGGCACGTCGAGCGCGAGCTCCTGACCTTCCTCGGCGAGAGCGCGCGCGAGCGCCTCCACGGTCACCCCGGCCTGCGCCCGGACGACCAGGTCGCCCGCCGCGTGCTCCATCACCCGGTTCATGCAGCACAGGTCGACGAGCACGTCGCAGCGGCGCAGCGGGGCGCCCCAGTGCAGCTTGGTGCCGCCGCCGGTCGCGACGGCGGCCAGGTCGTGCGCGGCGCACACCCGCATCACGGCCGCGATCTCCTCGGCCGACTCGGGCAGCGCCACCCAGCGCGGCCGAACGCCCGCCACCTCGTCCTCGTCGCCGGCCCCGCGCACGGCCACACCCGTCGCCTCCAGCGCGTCCCTGACGTCCCGCTCGCTCATCAGAACTGCTCCGCCAGACCGGCCTCGACCAGGGGATGGGCGCCCTTGCGCACGCCCGGCGCCTCGCCGCACAGGCGCGGCGTGGGGAAGACCTTGCCGGGGTTGGCAAGCCCCCGGGGATCGAACGCGCACCGCACGAGCTGCATGGTGTCGAGGTCGTCGCCGGTGAACATCCGGGGCATGTAGCGGGCCTTGTCCACGCCGACGCCGTGCTCCCCGGTGATCGACCCGCCGTGCTCGATGCACAGGTCGAGGATGCGCCCGCTGACGATCTCGGCGCGCTCGGCCTCGCCGGGCACGGAGTCGTCGAACAGCACGAGGGGATGGAGGTTGCCGTCGCCCGCGTGGAAGACGTTCGCCACCCGGATGCCGAACTCCTCCTGCAGCCGGTCGATCCCCGCGAGCACGCGCGGCAGCGCGGTGCGCGGCACCACGCCGTCCTGCACGATGTACGCAGGGCTGATCCGGCCCACGGCGGCGAACGCCGACTTGCGGCCCTTCCAGATGGCCGCCCGCTCCTCGGCGGAGGCGGCCACCCGGATCTCGAAGGCGCCGCTGTCGCGGCAGATCCGCTCCACGGCCGCGAACTGGTGCTCCACCTCGGCGCGCGGGCCGTCCAGCTCGACCACCAGTACGGCTCCCGCCCCCGCGGGGTAGCGGCAGTCGACGGCGGCCTCGGCCGCCTCGATCGCCAGCGCGTCCATCATTTCGATGGCGGCGGGCACGACGCCCGCCGCGATGATCGCCGACACGGCCTGCCCGCCCGCCTCGATGCCGGTGAAGGCGGCGAGCAGGGTCGTGACCGCCTCCGGCGCCCGCGACAGCCGTACGGTGATCTTGGTGGCGATGCCGAGCGTGCCCTCCGAGCCGATGAACGCGCCGAGCAGGTCATAGCCGGCGTCCATCGCGGACAGCTCCACGATGTCCCCGTCCGGCGTGACGATCTCGGCGGCGAGCACGTGGTTGACCGTGAAGCCGTATTTGAGGCAGTGCGCGCCCCCCGAGTTCTCCGCGACGTTGCCGCCGATCGAGCAGACCTGCTGGCTGGAGGGGTCGGGGGCGTAGTAGTACCCCTGGTCGCGCACCGCCTCGGTGATCGCCAGGTTCGTCACCCCGGGCTCCACCACGGCCCGCCGGTTCGGGATGTCGATCTCGACGATCCGCCGCATGCGGGAGGTGACGATCAGCACGCCGTCCGTGCGGGGGAGGGCGCCGCCCGACAGGCCGGTGCCCGACCCGCGGGCGACGAACGGCACGCCGTGCTCGCCGCACAGCCGTACGACCGCGGCGACCTGCTCGGCCCCGTCCGGCAGCACGACCACACCGGGGGTCGCCCGATGGACGGTCAATCCGTCGCACTCGTAGGTGCGCAGCCGTACGGGGTCGGTGATGACGGCGTCCGGCGGGAGCACGGCCGCCAGCCGTGCCGTCAGCCGTTCGAGCTCGGACATCGGCTCCCGCTTCCCCTCACATCGTCACGGCATCCGCTCGTACGCCGGAAGCGTGAGGAACTCCGCGAAGTCGTCGTCAAGGGCGACCTCCTTGAACAGCGCCGTGGCCTGCGCGTAGAGCTTCTCGTCGTAGCCCGGCTCGGCGGCGATCCCGGCCAGCTCCTCCTCGATGATCCGCTCGACGAGCTCCCGTGTCACCACCGCGCCGGTGTCGGCCAGTGTGATCTCGTTGTGGATCCACTGCCAGACCTGCGAACGGGAGATCTCGGCGGTCGCGGCGTCCTCCATCAGGTTGTGGATCGCCGCGGCGCCGTTGCCGCCCAGCCAGGCCGCCAGGTAGCGCAGGCCGACGTCCACGTTGTTGCGCAGCCCGGCCTCGGTGATCTCGCCCGGTGTCTTGGAGACCGCCAGCAGGTCCTCGGCCGTGACGTGGACGTCCTCGCGCAGCCGGTCGATCTGGTTGGGCCGGTCGCCGAGCACGGCGTCGAACACCTCGCGGCAGATCGGCACGAGATCGGGGTGGGCCACCCAGGAGCCGTCGAAGCCGTCGCCCGACTCGCGGGTCTTGTCGGCCCGCACCTTTTCGAGCGCGACCTTGTTGACCTCGGGGTCGCGGCGCGAGGGGATGAAGGCCGCCATGCCGCCGATCGCGTGCGCGCCGCGCTTGTGACAGGTGCGCACCAGCAGCTCGGTGTAGGCCCGCATGAACGGCGCGGTCATCGTCACCGCGTTGCGCTCGGGCAGCAGGAACTCCCGCCCCCGGGTGCGGAACTTCTTGATGACGCTGAACAGGTAGTCCCAGCGGCCGGCGTTGAGGCCCGCCGAGTGCTCGCGCAGCTCGTAGAGGATCTCCTCCATCTCGAACGCGGCCGGGTAGGTCTCGATGAGCACGGTCGCCCGGATCGTTCCCCGAGGGATGCCGAGCAGCTCCTGGGCGCGGACGAACACGTCGTTCCAGAGACGCGCCTCCAGGTGCGACTCCATCTTCGGCAGGTAGAAGTACGGCCCGCGGCCCTTGTCGATCTGCCGCTTGGCGCAGTGGAAGAAGTAGAGGCCGAAGTCGAGCAGCGACCCCGACATGCGCGCGCCGTCCACCAGGATGTGCTTTTCCGGCAGGTGCCAGCCGCGCGGGCGCACCACGATGGTGGCCAGCTCCTCGTCCGGCCGCAGCGCGTACGTCTTGCCGCCGGCCTCGAAGTCGATCGTACGGTCGAGGGCGTCGCGCAGGTTGAGCTGCCCGTTGATCGTGTTCTCCCAGGTCGGCGAGTTGGCGTCCTCGAAGTCGGCCAGCCAGACCTTGGCCCCGGAGTTGAGCGCGTTGATCGTCATCTTGCGGTCGACCGGACCGGTGATCTCGACCCTGCGGTCCTCCAGCCCCGGAGCGGGCGGGGCGACCCGCCACTCGGACGCGCGGACGTGGGCGGTCTCGGGCAGGAAGTCGAGCATGCCGCCCGCGGACAGCTCCTCCTGCCGCGCCTGACGTGCAGCGAGCAGTTCCTGACGCCTGGGGTCGAACTCGCGCTGCAAGGTGGCCACGAAGCCGAGGGCCTCGGGGGTGAGGATCTCGTCGAACCGGTCCAGCATGGGGCCCTTGATCTCGACGTCTTCCGCCATTTTCCACCTTCCGGAAAAATAGTTCTGAATCGTGGAATCGACGCTACTTCAGGGAACGTCCGGGGGTCAACGCGGGGGACGGCTCAGGGGATGGTGAGGGACTTCCCCGATGAGAGGGCGCGCACGCATCCCCGAGGATCTAGGGCATGAGACACAAGACGATGGCCGTCGCGGGGGCCGTCCTGGGACTGAGCCTTTCCGTCGCGGCGTGTGACGTGCCACTCAACTTCGGCGGGCAGCAGGCCGTGGAGTCCTACGACGTGAAGGACAAGGTGGCCGTCCTCGACACCCACACGGCGTCGGGCGATGTCGTGGTGAGCGAGAGCGACAGGACCGGCGTTCACGTCACCGAGACCCTGCACTGGCGCGGGGACAAGCCCGCGAACGGCCACTCCGTCGACGGGGACACGCTCAGGCTGGCGTACAAGTGCGACGACTGCTCGGTTGACTACAAGGTGGAGGTGCCGCGTGGTCTCACCGTGAAGATCGACACCGGCTCGGGGGACATCACGCTGCGCGACCTGACCGGCCAGGTGAACGCCTCCGCCGGCTCGGGCGACCTCGACGCGCGGGGGCTCGCCGCCAAGCAGGTCAACACCCGCACGGGGTCGGGGGACATCACGCTGCGGTTCACCGCCGTTCCCGACCAGGTACAGGCCGTGACAGGGTCGGGCGACAGCCGGCTCTGGGTGCCGGACGGCGCCTACAACGTCAACGCGTCCACGGGAAGCGGCGACCGCAGGATCGAGGTCCTGGACGACGACTCGGCGCCGCACACGATCACGGTCAGGACCGGATCGGGCGACGCCGAGGTGCACAAGGCATAGCCGGCCGGGCTATCCGAGCACCGGCTGGTTGGCGCGGAAGACGCCGCCGGGGTCGCGGCGGCGCTTGATCTCGCGCAGCCGGGCCAGTGTGTCCGCGTCGAACGCGGAGGCGGCGGTCTCGCCGCCGTTCAGGTAGGTGAACGGCTTGCGGCCGCTCGTGTGCGGCGCCATCGCCTGGGCGATCTCCGCCATCCGCGCGGTGAGCGCCTGCCCGCCCTCCGGCGACAGGACCGGCCCGACCATGCTCAGCAGGTAAGGCTCGGCGATGTGCCCGCACGCCCCGCCGCCGTCGGCGGGGCGCCTCAGTGCGCCGCCCAGGTGACGCACCTGCACAGTGCCCACGGGGGCGATGCCTCCCACGGCCGAGAGCAGGTCGTCCGCCACGGCGTCGCCGAGCCCGGTCAGCAGCTCGGCGCGGCCCGCGCCGGGCACCGGCTGCGTCGGCTCGGCGCAGATGCCGCCCAGGGCGTCCAGGGGCATCGCCGCGCGGCTGTCGCTCAGCGCGCCGGGGATGTCCTCGAACCGCCGGAGCAGGCCGCGCCCCTCCTCCTCGCCGCCCAGGAACGTCGCGTCCACCACGACCGCGGCGAGCCCGCGCAGCGGCTCGGGCACGTGGGGCGCCGCCGGGAACTTCACCATCGCGAACCAGACGGTCAACTCCTCGGGCGCCGCCGCGGTCACCTCGCGATAGACGGCGAGCACCTCGGGCGCCCGCTCGGCGGGCCACAGCATGCGCCCGCCGTAAAGATGCGGCGCCGGGTGCAGGTCCAGCTCCATCGCCGTGACCAGCGCGAAGTCGCCCCCGCCGCCGCGCAGCGCCCAGAACAGCTCGGGGTCGGATTCGCCGGTGACGCGGGCCTGCGTGCCGTCGGCGGCGACCACCTCGAAGGCGCGTACGGCGTCGGCCGCCCAGCCGTGCCTGCGGGAGAACCAGCCGAGCCCGCCGCCGAGGGTGTAGCCGGTGACACTGACGACGGGGGAGCCGCCGGGCAGGCCGGTCAGCCCGTGCTTGCCGGTGGCGGTCAGCAGCTCGCCCCACTGCACGCCGGCCTCGACCCGGGCGGTGCGCCGCTCCTGCTGGACCTCCACGCCGCGCAGCCGTCCGGTGCGCAGCAGGATCGTCCCGTCGAGGCGGGTCGTGGCGCCGTGCCCGCTCGGCTGCACCGCGACGGGGAGACCGGCCCGGCCCGCGAAGCCGACCACGGCGGCGGCGTCGGCCGCGTCCTCGGCCTCCACGACCGCGGCCGGGCGCTGGTCGACCGCCCGGTTCCACGGCAGTCGCGCGGCCTCGAAGCCGTCGTCGCCGGGGACGTGGACCTGGCCGCGTACCGTACGGCGAAGGTCGGTGCCCAGGGTTGTCACGCTCTCCTCCTGCTGCGTCCGGGGGCGCCGGTCGGCCCCGCTCGTGATCAACCCTGCTACATCCCGTTTGCCGATGATCGGGAATTCGCTCGGCTCCTGGCGAATCGGGCGCATAAGGGAGTGCGTACGTCCGGGGGGTCGTGTCACCATCGACGGGAGGCATCCGGGGCCTGGGAAGGCATCGGGGTGTCCGACTGTTCTGTCTAGTAGAGATGACATATATGCGAAACGAGCCCGAAGACCTCGCCGTGGGCGATTACGAACTGGAAGAGCGCCAGGCGCTCCGCCGCGTAGCGGGTCTGTCGACAGAGCTCGAAGACATCACCGAAGTCGAATACCGGCAGCTGCGGCTGGAGCGGGTCGTCCTGGTCGGCGTCTGGGCGGGCGGCACCGCGCTGGACGCGGAGAACTCGCTGCAGGAGCTGAAGCTGCTGGCGGAAACCGCCGGATCGCAGGTGCTGGAGGGTCTGATCCAGCGTCGCGACCGGCCCGACCCCGCCACCTACATCGGATCGGGCAAGGCGATCGAGCTGCGCGACATCGTCGCCGCGAGCGGCGCCGACACCGTGATCTGCGACGGCGAGCTGACCCCCGGCCAGCTCCGCCAGCTCGAAGAGATCGTGAAGGTCAAGGTCATCGACCGGACCGCGCTGATCCTCGACATCTTCGCCCAGCACGCCAAGAGCCGCGAGGGCAAGGCCCAGGTCGAGCTGGCGCAGCTGCAATACCTGCTGCCGCGCCTGCGAGGCTGGGGTGGCAACCTGTCCCGTCAGGTCGGCGGCCGCGCCGCAGGCGGCGTCGGCATCGGCGGCCGCGGCCCCGGTGAGACCAAGATCGAGCTGGACCGGCGGCGGATCCGCGAGCGGATGGCCAAGCTGCGGCGGCAGATCAAGGAGATGTCGACCGCGCGGCAGACCAAGCGGCACCGGCGGCAGGCCCGCGAGGTGCCCGCCGTGGCGATCGCCGGATACACCAACGCCGGCAAGTCGTCGCTGCTCAACCGGCTGACCGGCGCCGGCGTGCTGGTCGAGGACGCGCTGTTCGCGACCCTCGACCCGACCGTGCGCAAGGCCCGCACCCCCGACGGCCGCCTGTTCACGCTCGCCGACACGGTCGGTTTCGTACGGCACCTGCCCCACCAGCTCGTCGAGGCGTTCCGCTCGACGCTGGAGGAAGTGGGCGACGCCGACCTGATCCTCCACGTGGTGGACGGCTCGCACCCCGACCCCGAGTCGCAGATCGCGGCCGTGCGCGAGGTGCTGGCCGAGATCGAGGGCGCGCGGGACATCCCGGAGATCGTGGTCGTCAACAAGGCCGACGCGGCCGACCCCGTCGTGCTGACCCGGCTGACCATGAAGGAACGGCACAGCGTCGTCGTCTCCGCCCGCACCGGGGCCGGGATCGGCGAGCTCATGGCCGTGATCGAGCGGGAGCTGCCCCGCCTCGACCACGAGGTCAGGCTGCTGGTGCCGTACGACAGGGGCGACCTGATCGCGCGGGCGCACAGCGAGGGCGAGGTCCTGTCACTGGAGCACACCGGCGACGGCACGGTCCTGCACGCCCGGGTCCTCGCCGACCTGTACGCCGAGCTCGACCGGGTGGCCAAGCCCGTCGAGACCGTCTGACGCCTTCAACGGCGGGTCACCTTCGCGTGTCGGTGGCCCGCCGACGGTTGCCCTTGCTACGATCAGGAAAGCCTAATGGGACCTTATGGCGTGGGTAACGACATGACTCCAGGCAGTGCGGTCACCCTATTCAAGGCGTTCGCGGACAACGGATCGGTTGCGTCGAACCTGATCTCGCCGCAGCGTGTGAGACGACTGATGCGCGGCGATGCGCATGATACCGGCGTACGTTTCTGTCGCTAACCCTGTACATCAAGCCCACCTGTGAAATACCGTAACTGAACTGAATCGCCCGGGTTCGAGATCCCGGCGGTAGGGTCATCGCACAACATCGGTGCGCGATGAGGCAGGAGACCCCCCAATGACGTCCGGACGCGAAGCGGACCCGGCGGGCCAGGCGCCCGCAGGCGGGGGTCGTTCGTCGTCCCGGGGTGTGTGGCAGGTGGTCGGATGACCGTTCGCCTTCTCACCAACATCGGCCGGCTCTGGACCGGACACGATGTGTGCAGCAACGCCGCGATCCTGGTGCACAACGACCGGATCGCGTGGGTCGGCCGCGCCGCCGACCTCCCGCAGAGCGTTCCCGGCGTCGTGGACGACATCGTCGACGTCGACCATGTGGAGAACCTCGGCGGCGCGCTCGTCACGCCCGGCCTGATCGACGCGCACACCCACCCCGTGTACGCGGGCAACCGCTACGCGGAGATGGCGATGCGGTCCGGCGGGTCCAGCGCCTCGGCCATCGCGGCGGCGGGCGGCGGCATCGGCTCGACCGTCACCGTGACCCGTGGCACCGACCCCTGGACGCTGTGCAACGGGGTCCGCGAGCGGCTGCGCGAGTGGCTGCTCGGCGGCACCACGACCGTCGAGGCCAAGACCGGCTACCACCTCACCCGCGACGGCGAGCTGGCCGACGTGCGGCTGCTGCGCGAGCTCGAAAAAGAGCCGATGATGCCGCGGGTCCACGTCACGTTCCTGGCCGCCCACGTGGTGCCGCCGGAATACTTCGGCCGCCAGCGCGACTACGTCGAGGCCGTCGCCTCCTGGTGCGCGGACGCCGCCGGCGCGGGGGCCGACAGCGTCGACGTCTACTGCGACGACGGTCACTTCACCGCCGAGGAGGCCCGCTGGGTGCTGGCCTCCGGCCGCAACGTCGGGCTGCTGCCGCGCATCCACGCGGGCGCCTACAACCGGCGCGGCGCCGTCCAGCTCGCGGCCGAGATGGGCTGCGCCTCCGCCGACCTGCTCCACCACGCCTCGGACGAGGACGTCGCCCTGATGGCGAGGTACGGCGTGCCCGCCGTCGTCTGCCCGGGCGCGGCCCTGCAGGTGGGCCACCTCCCGCCGGTGCGCAGGATGCTGGCCCAGGGTGTCCCGATCGCGCTCGGCAGCGACCACAACCCCGGCCACTGCGGCATCACCTCGATGTCCCTGGTCATCAGCCTCGCGGTGGCGGCGTTCGGGATGAGCGTCGGAGACGCCCTGCGGGCCGCCACGCTCGGCGGAGCCCAGGTCCTCGGCGCTCCCGACCGTGGCATCCTCGCCCCCGGCCGCCTTGCCGACATCGTCCAGTGGGACGCCGACCACGAGGGCGCGTTCGCCTGGTCGTTCGGCCTCAAGCCGCGTCGCGTCTGGCGGGGCGGCGTACCGGTCCAGTAACGGCCGGGATTTTGTGACGGACCGGTTTTGCTGACGGACTGGTTTTGGTGAGGACCGGTTTTGGTGAGGACCGGTTCAGCGACGCGCCGGTTTTCGTGGTGGGCCGGTTCAGCGACGGGCGGGATCGTCGGCGTGACCTGAAGGTTCAGGAAAAGGCCGGCCGGTCCAAGAAAAAGCCTGAAGCTGCCTGAAAAGCTTGCCAGGCGATCACCCACGGGTAATCTCGCGATATGTCACCATCTGTCGCTGTCGTCACCGATTCCACGGCGTACCTCGGCGCCGAGGCGACCGGTAGATGGAACATCACCGTCGTACCGGTACAAGTGATCCTCGGTGATCGCGAAATCGACGACGTTACCTCGTTCGACGCCGGTCTTCTCACGCACGCACTCAAGGCCCGCTCGCCGATCGTCACCTCGCGCCCGGCCCCCGAGCGTTTCGCGGACGCCTACCAGCGGGCCGCCGCCGACGGCGCCACCGCGATCGTCTCCGTCCATCTCTCCGGCGCGCTGTCCGGCACCGCGGACTCCGCACGTCTGGCCGCGCGAGAGGCCTCCGTGCCGGTCGAGGTCGTCGACAGCGGCTCGATCGCCATGGGACTCGGCTTCGCGGCGCTGGCCGCCGCGGGGGCGGCCGCGGCGGGGGCCCCGGTCGCCGAGGTGGCCGACGTGGCCCGGCGGCGGGCCGCCTCCACGAGCACGTTCTTCTACGTCGAGACGCTCGACTACCTGCGGCACGGCGGCCGCATCGGCCGGGGGGCCGGCCTCCTGGGATCGGCACTGTCGATCAAACCGCTGCTGCGGATGGCCGACGGCGAGATCGGGGTCCTGGAGAAGGTCCGCACCGGGAGCCGTGCCCTCGCCCGCCTGGAGGACCTTGCCGTCGAGGCGGCCGGGGACCGGCCCGTCGACGTGGCCGTGCAGCACCTGATGGCGGCCGAACGGGCCGAGGCGCTCACCAAGGGCCTGACGGCGCGACTGCCCAGGCTCGTACGGATGTGGGTGGCCGAAATCGGCCCGGTCCTCGGCGCCCACGTCGGCCCCGGCATGCTCGGCGTCACCATCGCCCCCGCCACCCTGGACTGAGCCCCGCCTGAGCCCCGCCTGAGCTGCGCTTCGCGCCGTGCCGCGCGCTGGGTCGTGCTTTACGCTGAGCCGCGCCTGAGTCGCGCTGGGTCGCGCTGTGCTGAGCCGTGCCGCGCTGTGCTGAGCCGCGCCGCGCTGGGTCGTGCTTTACGCTGAGCCGCGCCGTGTCGCGCCGGGCACGCCGGGCACGCCAGGCTGCACTTCGCGCTGAGTCACGCTGGGCCACGATGCTGTGCCGAGCCGTGCAAGTGCCACAACTCCGCAGTCGCGCACTGCCCCACCCCCCCTGCCCGTGCGCTCCTCCCAATCCCCGCCGCGCCGCCGTGCTGCGACTGCGTCCGTACCCTGCCACGTGTTGTGCCGCACGGTCTGTGCACGGGTGCTGTTCGGGACGTGCAAGCGCCGCATTTCCGCAGTTGTGCGCTGTCCCACCCCGCTCGCGCGCGTCCCAACCCCGCCGCGCCTCCAGGCCTGTGCGGCGCCCCGACCTGCGGTGTGCCGTTGGCCGCGTTGCGCCGTGGGGCGGTGAGCTTGACGGGCGACCGGGGGTTCGCAGGTTATCCACAGAACCACGTTCGGTGACGAGCGGGGTCTCGGCGAGTCCCTACCGTCCATGGCGTGCGAAGCAAGGAGTCTCCTGGGGCCGCGCGTGGCGTCGTCGGCGAGTCCCGCCTGCGCGCGCTGCTGCGTCCACTCGATCCGGTTCCCCCGTCCGCCCGCCTGCGATCGACGCCGTCCCCGCCCGGGCCGCCGCCGTCGTTCGGCGCTCCCCACATCGTCCGTACGGAGACCTACGTGCCCGAGCATCCGACGGAGGCCGAGGACGGCCCCTACCGCGAGGAGACCTTCATCCTGCCCGAGGAGGCCGCAGATCAATGGGCGGGCCGCCCAGACGGGTCGGCAGGACGTTCCGGCGTGCCAAGCACATCCGTGCCAGACCTGAGAACGCGCGGACGGGCGGCTCTCGGTCGCGCCCTGCCACGGCTCGATCCGGGCATGCCCGGGCTGCGGGTGCTCGTGGCCGCCGGGCTGCTCGCCGCGGTCGTCACCGGGGTCCTGGCCTGGCGGTCGAGGCCGGTGGCCGAGCCCATCGCCCCGCCGCTTCCGGCCGCCGCGGTTCGCGACCTTGGTTCTGCCGCAGATCATGGCGCGGATTCCGCTGCCGGCCGCGACGTGCCGCCTGGTTCGGCGACGCCCGCGTCTCCGGGCCCGGGAGCCGACGGCGGGCCGGGCGCGACGGCCTATGTCGCGGGTGCCGGTTCTTCCACGGTCACCACCCCGGGGTCGCCCGCGCGGGTCGTCGTTTATGTGACGGGCAAGGTTCGCCACCCGGGAGTGTTCGTCCTCGCGTCCGGCGCGCGGGTCGCCGACGCGATCGAGGCCGCAGGAGGTCTGCGGAAGGGCGCGAAACCGGGTGCCATCAACCTGGCCCGGCGTCTGGTGGACGGTGAGCAGATCGTCGCCGGAAGCCCGGCGGCGGCCGGTGCGGACTCCGCCTCCGTCCCTGGATCGACCATGGTGCCCGGAGCGGGCGTGGTGAACCTCAACACCGCCACCGCCGAGCAACTCGACGCGCTGCCCGGGATCGGCGGCGTGATCGCGCAACGGATCGTCGACTACCGGAACGCGCACGGAGGCTTCCAGAGCGTCGACCAGTTGAAGGAGGTCCCGGGCATCGGAGACAGGAAGTTCGCCGAGATGCGCGACAAGGTCTCCGTGTGACCGCCGTCGGCTTCCCTCACGGCCTGACCGGGGACCACGACGAGCCGGACAGCGGCCCGACGGTCTGCAGTGAGGCCGGGTGCGCTGAGCGGGGGTGTGCCGGGCGGGGCTGCGACCTGCCGGGGTGTGCCGGGTCGGGGTGTGCCGGGTCGGGGTGTTCCGGGTCGTGGCGTGACGAACCGGGCGACGAGCCGGGCAGCGAACCGGCAGGGCGCGACGAGGCTGGACAGGGCCGGGCGGTCTCCGGTCCGGTGGCTCTGGCCGCTCCGGCGGTGGCCGCCTGGCTCACGGCGCTCGTGCTGCTCGGCTGCTCCGCCGTCGCCGGAGCTGCCGTGGCACTGGCCGCGACCATCGCGGGCGCGGTCATGTGGGCGACTGCGTGGACCGCCGGGCGGCGCGGCAAGCGGGCAGGTGGGAGACTCGCCGACCTGGTGGGAGCGCCGGGGGCCGCGCTCCGGACCGCCCTTGCGGTGCTCGCGTCCACCGCCGTCACGGCCACGGTGACGGCGTTCATGGTCCACCGGGTGACGACCGGGCCGGTGCCGGACCTGGCCCACCGGAGCGTCTCGGTGACCGCGGAAGCCGAGATCACCGACGATCCGCGCATCCGGCCGCACCAGGGCGGGGTGTCCCGGCGGGAGACGGCGGTCGTCCAGGCCCGGATGCTGCTCGTGTCGGCCGCTCGGGAGCGGTACGCCGTGGACGTGCCCGTCGTGCTGCTCGGTCCGGCCGACGGCTGGCGTCCGCTGCTGCCCAGCCAGCGGGTCAGGGTGCGCGGGCGGTTGAGCCCGGCGGAGCAGGGTGAGCCGGTCGCGGCCGTGATGCTCGTCCGGGGGCTGCCCGAGCCGATCGGCACGCCCTCGGCCGTTCAGCGTACGGCCGGGGTGCTACGCGAGGGGCTGCGGGAGGCGAGTGGCGTGCTGCCGGACGACCAGCGCGGGCTGCTGCCCGGCCTGGTCGTCGGCGACGTGTCACGCCTCGACGAGGAGGTGCGGCTCGACCTGGTGACGGCGGGCCTGAGCCACCTCACCGCCGTATCCGGCACCAATCTGGCGATCGTGGCGGGTGCTGTGCTGGTGTTCGGGCGCTTCGCCGGCCTGCCCCTGGCACTCCGGGCCGTCGTCGCGGTCATCGCGATGATCGCTTTCTCGGTCGTGGCGAGGCCGTCGCCGAGCGTGCTGCGGGCCCTCGTCATGGGAACCGTCGCCGCCGTGGCCCTCGGCACCGGCCGCACCCGGGACGGTGTGGCCGCCCTGTCGGCGACCGTGCTGGGGCTGGTCGTGTTCGATCCCGGGCTGGCCCGTCAGTGGGGCTTCGCGCTGTCGGTGTTCGCGACCGGCGGCATCCTGATCCTCGCGCCCCGATGGCGCGACCGTCTGACGGCGCGCCGGGTGCCCCGCCTGCTCGCCGAGGCCCTGGCGGTGTCCGCCGCGGCGCAAGCCGCGGTCACGCCCCTGCTGGTGCTGATGTCGGGGCGGCTCGATCTGGCGGCGGTCCCGGCCAACCTTCTCGCGGAGCCCGCGGTGGCGCCCGCGACTGTGCTGGGGTTCGGGGCCGCCGTGGTCGCTCCGGTGAGCATGGACCTGGCCCGGCTGCTGGTGCGTCCTGCCGGGTGGGCGGTCGGCTGGATCATCGCGGTGGCGCAGCGGGCGGCGGACCTTCCGTTCGCCTCGGCGGAGTGGCTCGGGGGAGTGGCGGGCGTCGCCGCGCTCGCGGCGGCGGCCGTCGCGGGATGGCTCGTGCTGCGTGGCCGTGCGCGAAGACGCCTGGTGGCGGCGCTCTCCGCTGGGGCGCTGCTCGCCGTGCTCGTGGCCGTGCCGGTGGTGTCCCCCTGGCCGCCGCCGGGATGGCTGCTGGTCGTCTGCGACGTCGGCCAGGGGGACGCCTTGGCGCTGGCGGCCGGTCCCGGCCGGGCCGTGGTGGTCGACTCCGGGCCGCAGCCGGGCCCCGCCGATCGGTGCCTGCGTGCTCTCGGAGTACGACAGGTGCCGCTCGTGGTCCTGACTCATCCCCATCTCGACCATGTCGGCGGGCTGCCGGGCGTGCTGCGCCGCCGGGCGGTGGGGGCGGTGGTCGTGAGCCCGAGCCGCGTGCCCGAGGGCGAGGCCGTACGGGTCTCCGCGCAACTCAGGGCGGCGCACATTCCGGAATGGCAGGCCGTCCCCGGAATGCGGTGGCGGTTCGGACCGAGCGAGATCACCGTGCTCGCCCCCGAGCCCGGTGTGGGGCCGCAGGGCCCCGGCGAGGGGGCGGTGTCCAACAACGCCAGCGTCGTGCTGCTGGTCCGGTGGTTCGGACCGTCCACATCGCCCGGCGGCTCGCCCGCGGCGCCTGGCGGGTCGCTCGCAGCACAGGGCACAGTGACAGCGCCAGGCGCTGCGGGAGTGCAGGCTCCGGCAGCGGAGGGGGCCGCGGGAGCGCAGAGCGCAACGACAGCTTCCGGCGCTGCGACAGCATCCGGCCCAGCCGCAGCGCCTGGAGTGCCCGGAGCGTCGGCGGAGGCGGCAGCCCCCGGAGTGCGGCCGGTGGCGGGGCCGATGGTGGGGCCGGTGGCGGGGCCGGTGGTGGGGCCGATGAAGGGGGCAGTATCGGGGCCGGCTCTGGGGACGGCCCTGCTCGCCGGTGACCTGGAGACGGAGGCGCAGGAAGCCCTGGTGCGGCGCGGCCTGCCACGGGTCGACCTGTTGAAAGTCGCTCATCACGGCTCGTCTCGACAGGCACCTGCCTTTCTCGCCGCCACGGGCGCGCGGGCCGCTCTCATCAGCGTCGGCGCGGTCAACGACTATGGGCATCCCGCCCCGCTGACGCTGCGGCGCCTGCGCTGGCTGGGCATGCGCCCCTACCGCACCGACCTGTCCGGGGACATCGCCGTCGTCGCCACTGACGACGGCCTCGCGGTGGTCGTACGGGGCAAAGGAGCGCGAGCCAGGTGAGAAGGCGAGGGAGGGGTGGCGGTGGATGTGCCCCGGCCGCCGGGGCGTGGCATGCTGCGTGACATGGCGAACCCAGCACCTGTGACCCTGGTCGTCGGCGACGAGGAGTTCCTGGCCGATCGCGCCGTCGGCTCCATCGTGGCCGCCGTACGCGCCGAGAATCCGGGGGCGGAGCTGCACGACCTTCAGGGGAGCAAGGTGGAGCCGGGGGAGCTGACCGGGCTCGTTTCCCCCTCGTTGTTCGGTGACCGCTCGGTCATCGTGATCCGCGGGGCGCAGGATCTCTCGAAGGACGTCATCGCCGAGATCGTGAAATACACCGCCCATCCGGCCGACGACGCCGTGCTGGTGCTGGCCCACGCCGGTGGGGCCAAGGGGAAGGCCCTGGTAGACGGGGTGAAGAAGGCGGGCGCGGACGTCGTCACCGTGGCCAAGCCGAGCAAGGCGGGGGAGCGGCTCGACTTCATCAAGGCCGAGGTACGCAGGGAGGGCCGCTCGATCTCGCCCGCCGCCGCCCAGGCGCTGCTCGACGCGGTGGGCAGCGACCTGCGCGAACTTGCCGCCGCCTGCAATCAACTCGCTTTCGACACCGAGGGCAAGAACATCGACGAGGCGGCGGTCGCCAAGTATTACCGGGGACGCGCGGAGGTCAGCGGCTTCACGATCGCCGACCTGGCCATCGAGGGTCGCTTGGGGGAGGCGCTCGAACAGGTCCGCTGGGCCGTCGCCACGGGCGTGGCGCCGGTGCTGATCGTCAGCGCGCTCGCCGGGGGCCTGCGCTCGCTCGCCAAGGTGGGCGGGGCGCCCCGCAACCTGCGCGGCGGCCAGTTGGCGAGCCACGTGGGCATGCCGCCATGGAAGATCGACCGGGTGAAGCGCCAGCTGTCCGGTTGGGGGCCGGACGGGATCTCCACCGCCCTCCAGGCCGTGGCCACCGCCGACGAGCAGGTCAAGGGTGGTGGCACCGACCCGGCGTACGCGCTGGAGAAGGTTGTCCACACGATCGTGGCCAGCCGGAACAAGCGCTGATCCCGCCCTCTCGGTTCGGGACGTCACCGAGGGGGCCGGACGCCCGTCCGGGGCCGGTCGCCACGCCCGGTCGCGGGAGCCGGTCGGCCACGCCTGGCCCAGGAGCCGGTCGCCAGGTTTGATCCCGGGAGCCGGTCTGCCATGCCTGGTCCAGGCGGGGCCCGCCGCTCCCCGTCCACGAGTCAGGCGCGGCCGGGGTTCTCCACGCGAAGCAGCATTCGCTTGAGCAGCGCCGCGAGGATCTCCTGGTCGTCCGGCCCCAGAACGCCCACCATCGCGTCCTCGACCTCGCCGCGCAGATCCATCGCCTTGAGCCAGATCGCGCGGCCTTCGCTCGTCAGCTCCACGTCCACCCGGCGGCGGTCCTCCACGCTGCGGATGCGCCGGACGAGCCCCGCCTTCTCCAGGGTGTCCAGGCGGCCCGTCATGCCGGCGGGGGAGACCTTCAGCTCGGCGGCGAGCTCGGACGGGGTGGCACGGCCGCCCTCTCCCCGGGCCCCGAGCCAATGCAGGGTCTCGTACTCGAAGTCCTGCAGGCCCACCGCGGCGAGCGCACTGTCCTTCGCTTGAGCGAGGTGCTTCACCAGGAACTGCATGCGCGTGACGATCGCCTCCACGCGTTCGTCGAAGGGCGCCTTCCCGCGCCACCGCGCGATGTGCCGGTCCACCGAGTCGTCCACGGGGCAATCCTACGCCAGATAAAAATACGTTGACGAAAAATTCGCTGGCGAAATACCTTGCCTCGCATGATTGCACGTCTGGTCGCCGGGCGGACGGTCGCGGCGCTCGCCACCGCCCTCATCCCCACCGGGCTCACCCTCGCCGTCATCAGGGTGACCGGCTCCGCCCTCGACCTCGGGGTCGTCCTCGCCGCCGAGATGCTGCCCATGCTCCTGCTGCTCCCGGTCGGCGGAGTGTTCGCCGACCGCTTCCCGCCGAGGCGGGTGATCCTCGTGGCCGACATGGTCCGCTGCGCCGCCCAGATGACGCTGGGGGCGCTGCTTCTCCTCGGGCATCCCTCTATCGCGCTGATGGCGGGACTCGCGGCGCTCACCGGAGCCGCGGTGGCCTTCGGCGTCCCGGCGGTGTCACCGCTGGTCATCGGAGTGGTGCCGGCGGAGCGCCGGCTCCGGGTGAACGCCCACATGGGAGTGGCAAGCGGCGTCGCACAGATCGCCGGTCCCGCGCTCGCCGGAGGCCTGACGCTGTGGCTCGGGCCGGGATGGTCCTTCCTGCTGACCGGGATGCTGTTCGCCGGATCCGCGATCACGCTGGGCGGCCTGGTCACGGCTTCGCGGCCGGCGTCCGAACGCGATCACCTCCTCCACGACCTTCGGGAAGGGTGGCGCGAGGCGCGGCGGCACCGCTGGTTCCTGATCAGCGTGGCCGGGCACGGCGTCTGGCACCTCGGGGCGGGCATCCTGCTGACCCTCGGTCCGGTCATCGCCGTACGCAGCCTGGGCGGGGAGTCGGTGTGGGTGGTCGTCGCGCAGGCGGGAACGGTGGCGACGGTGCTCGGCGTCTTCGCGGCCCCCAGGCTGCGGATCCGGCGCCCCCTCGCCGTGGCGGCGGTCGGCGCGGCGGTCTACGCATGCCCGCTCGCCGCCTTCGCGTTCCCCGCGGAGTTGCCCGCCCCGGCGGTGGTCGTGACCGCCGCGTACGTGATCGCCATGCTGGGCGTGGGGATGCTGACGCCGCTGTGGGAGACGGTGGTGCAGCAGCGTGTGGAGCCGCAGGCCCTCGGCCGGGTGGACTCGCTCGACGCGCTGATCTCCTTCGCGGCACGGCCACTCGGGCTCGCCGCGGCCGCGCCGGTCGCCGCCTGGGCCGGCGCCGCGGCACCACTGCTCACGGCGGCGGTGCTGGTGGCCGTGGTCAACCTGGCCGTGCTCGCCCTGCCCGAGGTCCGGCGGCGTACGACGGAGAAGGCGGCGCGGCCCATGCCCGCCTGACATCCGCGGCCGTCGCCCGCCTTCCGCCCCGGCAGCCCTTACGGGTCCTGACGCCGGCGGCCCTCATCGGCCCGGCAGCTTTCGCCAGCCTGATGCCGGCGGCCCTTATCGGCCCGGCAGCCTTCGCCGGCCTGACACCGGCAGGTGCCCACGTCGTACCAAGTCGCCGTCGGGCATACGAACGCCGTCGGGCATGCGACAAGGGCGCGCCACGCCGGCGGGGGTACGCGAAAACGCCGCACCCCCACGAGGGGGATGCGGCGTGCGCGTCGGTACGACCTACTTGGCGGCCTGCAGAGCGGCGGCGCGCTTGGCGATCGCCGACTTCCGGTTGGCGGCCTGGTTCTTGTGAATGACGCCCTTGCTGACGGCCTTGTCGAGCTGACGGGACGCGGCCTTGAGCGCGACGAGGGCCTCGTCGACGTTGCCCTGGTCGGCAGCCTCGCGGAACTTGCGGACCGCGGTCTTCAGGGACGACTTGACGGCCTTGTTACGCAGCCGGCGCTTCTCGTTCTGCCGGTTGCGCTTGATCTGGGACTTGATGTTCGCCACGAAGAAAGCCTCAGTGTTAAGTCTTGGTCGGATGGGGCGCGCGGGCTGGTGAGAGGGCGCGCCACACGCAGTTGGACAGGATACCAACAGCCCGGGTCGCCGCTCAAATCAACGACGACAGGGCCGCCCCGCTCATGCTATCGCGGCTGGGCCGCCGCGGTCCGCACATCAGGCCGCCCACCTTATGAGTCCGCGCCGGCCGGTCTACGAGTCCACGCTCCCTCGGGCGGGCCGCTCTACGAGTCCACGCTCCCTCGCGCCGGCCGGTCTACGAGTCCACGCTCCCTCGGGCGGGCCGCTCTACGAGTTCGCGATCCCTCAGGCTGGCCTGCCCTAGGAGTCCACGCTCCCTCGGGCGCCGCCGCGCACCCAGAACCGCTCGTACTCCGTCCAGTCCTCCTCCGTGGCCGCGAAGTCGACGTACAGGGCCAGGCCGAACTCGGTGCGCGGGCCGTGCTCGCTGAGCGCGAGCCGCGCGCCCTCGGCCGCGGTCTCGACGCTCTCGGCCGAGTCGCCGTACCAGACACCGTGGTCGTGGTACGCCGGAGCCCCGATGAGAAGGGTCTTGTCCTCCGGCACCAGGCCGAGGGCGAGCGAGGTCTGCCGCGCGACGTAGCCGCCGTAGAGGGAGTTGAGCGGCGTCCATGAGTCGTACGTCATGATCGCGACCTGGTCGGTGAGGCCGACGACCTGGCGGAAGTAGTCCGGCGTCCAGTATTTGTCGTGGCCGATCGCCAGGGCGGTGGGGGCGCGCAGGCCGGTCAGCGGCTCGATCTGCTGCGTGGCGACCGACAGCAGCCGGGTGCCGATGGCCTGCCGGGTCTCGCGCAGGACGCTGAGGAACGGCCCGTCCCCGTCGGAGACCGGTTCGAAGTCGTAATGGATTCCGTCGAACCCGGGGGTGGCCAGGTCGCGGCCCCCCGCCACGACGCGGGCTCGCGTCGCCGGGTCGGCCAGGCTCAGGTGGAGCTTGCCGTTGTCGTTGACCGTCTGGCCGAGCCAGGCGGACACCCGCACGTCCGGCACGTTCTTCCGCCACCATTTCAGGAAATTTCTGGCGTTGGTGTAGCGGTCGGGCGGCAGAGTCCCGTCGTACTTGAACGGCCCGCTGTGGACGTACACGTCTTTGATCCCGCTCGCGCGCAGCCGTACGGCGAGGGCCCGCACGTCGGCCTCGGTGCGGCGGCCGTCCACCCACGCGTGGCCCATCCACAGGGCGTCGTGCCCGGTGGTCCTGGCCCATCCGGCCGGCGTGCCGGCGTACTGCAGGCGCAGCGCGGCGGCGCCGGCCAGGCCGAGCGTGAGCGGCACGGCCACGACGACGATGGCGGCTAATCGCAGAACACGTCTGGTGGTCAAGGCAAGCACCCGGACATGCCACCATGGAGGGTGGCTGGTCCGCCAGCCTCGGGAGGGCCCGCCGAGCGCGAGGCGAGGCGGACGGCCCGCCCGATCAGCAGTCAATCATCTTGTCGAAACGGACCTCGGTGCGCACTCAGCCTGGCCAGACCGACCCCGCGTTGATCCGCAACTTCTGCATCATCGCGCATATCGACCATGGCAAGTCGACACTCGCCGACCGGATGCTGCAGCTCACCGGTGTGGTGGACGACAGGTCGATGCGCGCGCAATACCTCGACCGCATGGACATCGAGCGGGAGCGGGGCATCACCATCAAGTCGCAGGCCGTGCGGCTCCCGTGGAACGGCCACGTCCTCAACATGATCGACACTCCCGGC
Organism: Microbispora sp. CSR-4; assembly: GCF_008033685.1. Lineage (NCBI taxonomy): Bacteria > Bacillati > Actinomycetota > Actinomycetes > Streptosporangiales > Streptosporangiaceae > Microbispora > Microbispora sp. CSR-4. Next base: position 29,386 of record NZ_VJVX01000020.1, on the reverse strand, counting down.
CACGTGGACTTCACCTATGAGGTGTCCCGGTCGCTGGAGGCGTGCGAGGGCGCGATCCTGCTGGTCGACGCGGCGCAGGGCATCGAGGCCCAGACGCTGGCCAACCTCTACCTGGCCATGAACGCCGACCTCCACATCATCCCGGTGCTCAACAAGATCGACCTGCCCGCCGCGCAGCCGGACAAGTACGCCGAGGAGATCGCGGGCCTCATCGGCTGCGACCCCTCCGACGTGCTGCGGGTGTCCGGCAAGACCGGCGAGGGGGTCAAGGAGCTGCTCGACCACGTCGTGGAGCACGTCCCGGCGCCTGTGGGGCAGCCCGACGTCCCGGCCCGGGCGCTGATCTTCGACTCGGTGTACGACACCTATCGGGGCGTCGTGACGTACGTCAGGGTGGTCGACGGCCACCTCTCCAAGCGCGAGCGCGTGCTGATGATGTCCACCGGCGCGCAGCACGAGCTGCTGGAGATCGGCGTCATCTCGCCCGAGCCCATGCCGTCCGACCGGGGGCTCGGCGTCGGCGAGGTGGGCTACCTGATCACCGGTGTGAAGGACGTGCGCCAGTCCCGCGTCGGTGACACGGTCACCAACGCGGCCAAGCCCGCCGCCGAGGCCCTGGGCGGTTACGAGCACCCCAAGCCGATGGTCTACTCCGGGCTCTATCCGATCGACGGCGACGACTACCCCGAGCTGCGCGAGGCCCTCGACAAGCTGCGGCTGAACGACGCCGCGCTCGTGTACGAGCCGGAGACCTCGGCGGCGCTCGGCTTCGGCTTCCGCTGCGGCTTCCTCGGCCTGCTGCACATGGAGATCGTCCGGGAGCGGCTGGAGCGCGAGTTCAACCTCTCGCTGATCTCGACCTCGCCCAACGTCATCTACCGGGTGATCATGGAGGACGGCAAGGAGCACGTCGTCACCAACCCGTCGGAGTTCCCGGCCGGGAAGATCGGCCAGATCTTCGAGCCGGTGGTGAAGGCCACGGTGCTCGCGCCGGCCGAGTTCATCGGCGCGATCATGGAACTGTGCCAGGGCCGCCGCGGGCAGCTCCAGGGCATGGACTACCTGTCGGAGGACCGGGTCGAGATCCGCTACACGCTCCCGCTCGGCGAGATCATCTTCGACTTCTTCGACCAGCTCAAGTCGAAGACCCGCGGGTACGCCTCGCTCGACTACGAGCCGTCCGGAGAGCAGGAGGCCGACCTGGTCAAGGTGGACATCCTGCTGCAGGGCGAGACCGTGGACGCGTTCAGCGCGATCGTCCACCGCGAGAAGGCGTACGCCTACGGCGTGGAGATGGCCAAGAAGCTCAAGGAGCTCATCCCGCGGCAGCAGTTCGAGGTGCCCATCCAGGCCGCGATCGGCGCGCGCGTCATCGCCCGGGAGAACATCCGGGCCATGCGCAAGGACGTCCTCGCCAAGTGCTACGGCGGTGACATCAGCCGTAAGCGCAAGCTGCTGGAGAAGCAGAAGGAAGGCAAGAAGCGGATGAAGATGGTCGGCCGGGTGGAGGTCCCGCAGGAGGCCTTCGTCGCCGCCCTCTCGTCCGAGGCCCCGGACAAGAACAAAAAGTAGCCGTCCCTCTGTTGACCAGAACTTAATTGCGATCGCGGAGAAACATGACCATCGGTTAACGTTTGGTCATGCGCATCCTCTCTGTGAACGTGGGCCGGGCCGTGGACGCCGACTGGGCCGGCAACCTGCGGCGCACCGCGATCGACAAGCGGAAGATCGAGGGCCGGATCGCCGTCCGCGAGAACGGTCTCGCGGGCGACGAGCGCGCCGACGTCGCCAACCACGGCCATCCGGACCAGGCGGTGTACGCGTACGCGCGGGAGGACTACGACTGGTGGGAGCCCATCATGGGCCGCGATCTGCGTGACGGCCAGTTCGGGGAGAACCTCACGACGTCCGGGGCCGACGTGACCGGCGCGGTCCTCGGGGAGCGGTGGCGGGTCGGCACGGCCGTCCTGGAGGTCACCGCCCCCCGCATCCCCTGCGTGGTGTTCCGCAACTGGCTGGACGAGCGCGGCTGGGTGAAGCGCTTCACCGACGCGAACCGCACCGGGGCGTACTTCCGGGTGGTCGAGCAGGGCGAGCTCGGCGCCGGCGACGAGATCGAGGTGCTCTACCGGCCTTCGAACGGCGTGACGATCGCCGAGTCGTTCCGGGCCTACCACGGCGACCGCGACCTGATGCTGCGGATCCTCGATCTCCCCGGCCACAGCGACAAGTGGGACCGGATCGCCGAGCGCGTGCTCGGAGATCGCAGCGGCGTCGTCGCAACCTGATCACGAAACACCCGCGGCCCTCGGCCTCGGTGGCGTAGCGATCTACCGTGGCCGTATGAGACGGCTCGCGGGTCTGCTCGTGGTCGGACTGCTCGCCTTCGGAGCGACCGGTTGCACCGTCCCCATCAACGGGATCACCGGTGTCGGCCTCGATCGGGACGGGAACCTCGTCATCGTCCTGGCCTGGTGCGGGCGGCAGCCGGATGGCGTGACCGTCTACCACCGCACGTACTCGGAGGATTCCACTCCCGAGACGTACGACCCTGACGCGAGCGGGCCGGCCAATCCCGCCATCGACGACGCCTCCTATCGGGCTCCCCGGGTGGCGGGGGAGACGGCGTCGTTCCGGATCGACGCCCCCGGGAACGGTTGGAGGGCCGATCAGGGGATCCCCTCATTCGACCCGGACGTCACCTATCGGGCGTACGGCTGGACGCGCGACAACACCTTCTCCACCGCGCATGTCGAGTTCCAGATCAGCGACGCGGGCAAGCTCAGGCGCAACCCGGGCACCGTGCTCGTCAACGACTACGACCCGGAGAGAGACAAGGTCTCCGACGTGCTGCTCCCGCAGGCCGAGTTCGACCGGCAAGGACGGACGAAGTACTGCGACGACTAAGACGGCCGAGCATCCGTTTCCGGCATCACCCGCCTCCGAGCTGCCCGGCCGTTGGAATCCTCGGTTCGCGCCTATGGTGCGCCACGCCGCATCGCGCCCGGCTCCATCGCTCCGTGGTCAGTACACCGAGGCCGTAGACGTCCAGCTCGGAGCCCGCTTTCTCCCGCACCGGGGAGCCGGTCATCCGCAGGGTGATGTGGCTGATCAACCGCGTACGGACCCCTTGGGATCGGAGCGGGCCGCCGAGCGCGGCCAGGATGTCCGCCTGCTGTCCTACTCTTGAGCCCGTGATCGAGTTCCGGCCTGACCAGCTCAAATGGGAAGCCGTCCTCGAAGAGATACGACGGCGTATCCGGACGGGCGAATACCAGGTGGGGCACCCCGTCCCTGGTGAACCGCGCATGGCCGAGGAGTTCGGCATCGCCAAGGGCACCGCACGCCGGGTCATCAACGAGCTGCTCAAGGCCGGAGACGTCTACACCGTGCTCGGCAAGGGCACCTTCGTCGCCGACCCCGAGACCGGCGGCCCGCCCGGGAGAGACACCGAAGACGAGTGAGGGCCCCCGAACAGATCGGGGGCCTTCGAAGACACCCAGGCAGGGGAGCCGTACGAAGTCCCTCCCCCGGGCCGGGTGTCAGCGGAGGATGGAGTAGAGGGCGGTGGTGAGGGAGGCTTTGGCGTCGTCTTGGTCGATGGACCAGAGCATGGAGCCGCCGAGGCCCTTGAGGCGGATGTAGGCGGCCTTTTCCAGCATGACGGCGGGGTCGTCGTAGGACCAGAACTCGTTGCCGTCGTAGAGCCAGAGGGTGCCGGTGAGCAGGTCGCGGTAGCGTTTGCCGGGTTTGTTGACGAGGATCTTGTAGTCGTCGCTGCCGGGGGCCCAGGTGCCGGGGGCGGGGCCGGTGGCGGTGGCGTAGCGGCCGTCGGCGCGGGAGGTCACTCCGGTCCAGCCCTGGCCGTACGCGGGGACGCCGATGACGATCTTGTTTTTGGGTGCGCCGCGTGCGATGTAGTCGCGTACGGTCTGGTCGACGCTGTATTTGACGTCGTTGGGGTCGCGGCGGTCGGTGAAGAGGTTGGCCTGGTGGCCGGTGCGGTTCTCCCAGGGGCCGTGCAGGTCGTAGCCCTGGACGGTGGCGAAGTCGAGCTGGTCGAAGACCTTCCGCACCTCGAAGCCGGCGTCGATTTTGGTGGCGGCGGCGGGGAGGAAGGCGGTCAGTTGGTCGTGCCGGTCGTGGGCCTTCATCTGGCGGCGGAGTTCGGCCAGGAACAGGGTGAAGTTCTGCTTGTCTTCGGGGCGGATGACGTTGCCGTCGTTTCCGGCGGAGCCTGGCCATTCCCAGTCGAGGTCGATGCCGTCGAAGACGCCGGCGGCGACGCCTGCGGGCAGGCCGGGGAGGTTGCCCTTGAGCCACAGGTCGACACAGGAGGCCGCGAGCTTGGCGCGGGATTCGGGGGTGAGGACGGCGTCGGAGAAGTGGGCGGAGCCGGTCCAGCCGCCGAGGGAGATGAGGACCTTGAGGCCGGGGTGGCGGGCCTTGAGCTTCTTGAGCTGGCCGAGGTTGCCCTTGAGAGGCTGGTCGTCGGAGTCGGCGACGCCGTCGACGCTTTGGTCGGCGGGCACGGGGCGCTGCCAGTCGGCCCAGGGGTCGGCGGAGTAGCAGGTGCCCTCAGGGCCGACGAACCCGAAGGCGTAGTTGATGTGGGTCAGCTTCCCGGCGGCGCCGCTCGTCTCCACATCCTTGACGTGGTAGTTGCGCCCGTAGATGCCCCACTGGATGAAGTAGGCCACCCGCTTGTAGCGGTCTCCGCCGCCGGTGGTGGCCTGGGCCGCTGACGGCGCTAATCCGGCCGCCAGGGTGGCGGCGACCGCCGCGGCGAGAGTCCTTCTCATGAGCACGCCGGCCTCCCGAGCGCTTTTTATAGGAAAGTTTCCTGTAAATTGCCGCGATCGTAGACCGAGGTGATCGGGGCGTCAATGGCAGCGCCCGAGTGCGGCGGGCCGGCGCCACGCACGCGATCATGCCGCCCACACGCGCGACCGTGCTGCCACGCGTGCGACGGCGCCTCGCGCGCGACCACGGCGTCGTACGCACTTAGTTCGGGCGCTGCCATGCGAACGGTGACGGGGTCACGGATGCATGAGAAGCAGGGGGTCGCAGGTGTCGCTTCCATCCGCCTTGGACGTCCCCGGTTTCTCCAGGCTCCTCTCGCTGTTGACGATGTAGTAGCCGCCGAAGGGCCGAGGTATCACGATCAGCGTCTGGAGGTACATGATCGCCTGAGCCTTGGCGATGGTCCCTCCGTGCGGCGTGTGGACCAGCATGCTCCTGAGCATGGCGAAGAGATTGTCGTGGGTGAATCCCCCCCAGATGAGCACGCGGTAGGTGTGTTGGATGTTCGTGTGGTGCTGCTCGCTGTAGCCGGTGATCGACACGCGCGTGTCCGCCCAATTCTCTACGGTTCTGGCGGCCAGCTTGTCCTGGGCGACGAGGTCGTTATAGGACTCCGGGCGCGCCCGCGCCATGTGGATGTGCAACTGGTCGAGCTGTCTCGCCGGCCTCGAATTGATCCCCAATCCCACCGGGGCGGGAACCTCGGTGGGCTGCTGGGTGGCGCAGTAGTCGGCGGCGCTCCAATAATTCGGTGCGGTGCTGCAGCAGATCCACGGACACTCGATGCCGTTGATCCGCTTGGTGGGGATGAGGAGGTAGTTGACGTACTTCTTCTTGCTCGGGTTGCCCTTCATCACCACGAAGTCTGGGTGGTTCTGCAGGCAGGTGCCTTTTTTGAAGCAGTCCTGACTTTTTGTCCAGAGGGGCTCCTTACTGTGGGGATTGCCGCAATCATTTTCGTCGGGGTCTGGGCCGCATGTCGGCGAAGGCGCGGAGAGCGCGTGCCCGGCGCCGGCGAGAATGCTCGCGCCTGTGAGTATGGTGGCGCCCGCCATACTGGAGAACTGGATGAACCGGCGCCGCGTCAGCTCGCTCGCCTCGTCGTTTTCATGCATGACTACCCCCGACAACCCGCATCTGTTGCTATTTGCCGCGATCTTCGCGCGCCTTGCGGTTCAGGCCGTACGCGAGACCGGAAACGGCGTCGTCAGTGAAAGATCGACGCACTCGGCGAGGTTGATCCCCCCTCTGGTGGCCGGTAAAAGCCCCTGGCGCAGGCTTGATTTTCCGTAGGAAAGATCGGAACACTTCCCCGGGGGGTCGAGAGAATCTCCTGGCGCGCGGCGAACGGACCCGGAAATCTCGGCCGGGCGAATGCTCATAAGAGATATTCCGGCATCGCATATCGTGCGATATTCGGGCGAGAGCGAAAAACCGGCAGTGATACCAGACCGGGCGTCGAGGGCAGGGGGCGAGTGGCGGCAGACTGGAGAGCGTGCCTTCCGTGCTTCCCGACGGCGATCCCGTCCCCCCGAGCGGCGAGCTGCCGTCCGAGGCCCTCGACGGGCTCGGCTCCCGTCCGTTCGGCTTCTACGTCCACGTCCCGTTCTGCGCGACGCGCTGCGGCTACTGCGACTTCAACACCTACACGGCGTCCGAGCTGGGGCCCGGCGCATCACAGCGCGACTACGCCGCCACCGCGGTCGAGGAGATACGGCTGGCCCGGCGCGTGCTGGGAGACGCCGCGCCGCCCGTTGAGACCGTCTTCTTCGGCGGCGGCACGCCGACCCTGCTGCCCGCCGCCGACCTCGTACGGATCCTGGACGCCATCGGCGAGGAGTTCGGCCTGCGGCCCGGCGCCGAGGTGACGACCGAGGCCAACCCCGAGTCCGTCGACCCGGCCTACCTGAAGGAGCTGCGGGCGGGCGGGTTCACCCGGATGAGCTTCGGCATGCAGAGCGCGGGCGAGCACGTCCTCGCCGTCCTCGACCGGCGGCACACCCCCGGCCGGCCCGCCGAGGCCGTACGAGAGGCCCGCGACGCCGGGTTCGAGCACGTCAACCTCGACCTCATCTACGGCACGCCGGGGGAGAGCGACGACGACTGGAGGGCCTCCCTGGAGGCCGCGCTGGCCGCCGGGCCCGACCACGTCTCGGCGTACTCCCTGATCGTCGAGGACGGCACCCGGCTCGCCGCACGCATCCGGCGCGGCGAGCTGCCGATGCCGGACGACGACGTGGCGGCCGACCGCTACCTGATCGCCGAGGAGATGCTGACGGCCGCGGGCCTGAGCTGGTACGAGATCTCCAACTGGGCGGCGGGAGACGAGGCGCGCTGCCGCCACAACCTGCTCTACTGGACCGGCGGCGACTGGTGGGGGGCCGGGCCGGGGGCGCACAGCCACGTCGGCGGCACCCGCTGGTGGAACGTCAAGCATCCGGCGGCGTACGCCGCCCGGCTGGCGGCCGGGACCTCGCCCGCGCACGCCCGCGAGGTGCTGTCGGCGGAGGACAGGGCCGTCGAAAGGGTCATGCTGGAGCTGCGCCTCGCCTCGGGTCTCCCGCTGGCCGACCTCGCCCCCCAGGCGCGTACGGCGTGCGCGCGGGCACTGGCGGACGGACTGCTGGAGGTGGAGGCGTTCAAGGCGGGCCAGGCCGTGCTCACGCTGCGCGGCAGGCTGCTCGCCGACGCGGTGGTCCGGGACCTCACCCCTTAGATCCGGGACCTCACCCCTTAGATCCGGGATCTCACCCCTTAAACGGGGGCGGTGACGAAGTCGATCAGTTCTTCCACACGGCCGAGGAGCTCGGGCTCCAGGTCGGCGTAGGTCGTGACCCGGCTCAGGATGTGCCGCCACGCCTCCTGGGGGTCCATCCGCCAGCCGAGGGCGGCGATCACGCCCTCCTTCCAGGGCACGCCGCGCGGCACGTCCGGCCAGGCGGGGATGCCGAGCGCCCGGGGCTTGACCGCCTGCCAGATGTCCACGAACGGATGCCCGACGACGAGCACGTCGTCCCCGGACACCCGGGCGGCGATGCGGCTCTCCTTCGAGCCGGGCACCAGGTGGTCGACGAGCACGCCGAGCCGCCTGCCCGGCTCGGGGCCGAACTCCTCGACGATGGCAGGGAGGTCGTCCACCCCTTCGAGGAACTCGACGACGACCCCCTCCACCCGCAGGTCGTGTCCCCAGATCTTCTCCACCAGCGAGGCGTCGTGGACGCCCTCGACGTAGATGCGGCTCCCCTTGGCGACCTGCGCGCGCAGGCCCTCGACCGCGATCGACCCGGAGGCGCTCCGCAGCGGGCCCTTGGGGCCGGCCTGGGGCCGCACCAGCGTCACCGGTTTGCCTTCGAGGAGGAACCCGGCGGGCGTCAGCGGGAACCCCCGCCTGCGGCCGAACCGGTCCTCCAGCGTCACGGCCTCCTTGTCGCAGGCCACCACGGCGCCGCAGAAGCGGCCCTCGGCGTCCTCCACCACGAGGTCGGGCTCTGCCGGGACCTCGGGGATCTGCCCCCGCCGTGGCCGCCGCCAGTCTCCGGAAAGCACGTCCCGCCCGTACATGCGGGGAACGCTAGCAAATCACGCCCTGCGGCGGCGGGCCGCGGAGCGGCGCGCGAGTACGACGATCGTCACGATCGGCGCGGCCAGGAAGCCGGCACGACCGGCAGGACGGCGAAGAGCACCCAGGGACCCACAGCAGCGCGGGGCCGGATCGGCCGGGGAGCGGCGTACGGCGGGGGAAACGGGTGCGGCAGCCACAGGGGCGCGCCGGGCCGTGCCGGGGGCATCATGGGCGGGGAACCCGCGTGGTCGCCTCGGCCGGCGCGGGTCTCTGGTGCTCGTGCATAGGGTGAAGAGTCGGCCATGCGGCTTGCGGTCGATTCGCAGCCCGCTTGTCCGTGCCCCCCTGCGCGTTATCGCACCAGGTGGGGTGGTAGCCGTACACTTGGCACTCGGGAACACAGAGTGCCAGAGTCGGTGTTTCCAGGCACAGGGAGGTGACACATTGCTCGACGACCGCAAGCTCGCCGTCCTGCGGGCCATCGTCGAGGACTACGTGTCCACCAACGAGCCGGTGGGGTCCAAGGCCCTGGCGGACAGGCACAACCTCGGCGTCTCTCCGGCGACGATCCGCAACGACATGGCGGCGCTGGAGGAGCAGGGCTACATCACCCAGCCGCACACCAGTGCCGGAAGGGTGCCGACGGACAAGGGATACCGGCTGTTCGTCGACCGGCTGTCCCAGATCAAGCCGCTGTCGGGTGCCGAGCGCAGGGCCATCGAGACCTTCCTCGCCGGGGCCGTGGACCTCGACGAGATCGTCATGCGTACGGTGCGGCTGCTCGCGCAGCTCACCCGTCAGGTCGCGGTGGTGCAGTATCCCTCGCTCACCAGGTCGTCGGTCCGCCATGTGGAGATCGTCCCGCTCGCGGAGCGCCGGGTCATGCTGGTGCTGATCACGAACACCGGGCGGGTCGAGCAGCGTGTGGTCGATCTGCCCGAGGCCATCGCCGACGACCGGATCGCGAATCTGCGCGCCGTGCTCAACGCGTGCCTGGACGGCTGCGGCCTGTCCCAGGTGCCGGAGACGGTGGCCGACATTCCCGACCGCCTGCCCCCCGAGGACAGGCCGGTGGCGGCCACGATCCTCTCCGTGCTGCTTGAGACGCTCGTGGAGCGGCACGAGGAGAAGATCGTCTTCGGTGGCACGGCCAACCTGGCCGCCGCCGACTTCAGCATCGGCCTGCGGGACGTGCTGGAGGCCCTGGAGGAGCAGGTCGTCCTCATCCGCCTGCTGGGGGAGACCGGCGGGCTTTCCGAACTGACCGTCCGCATCGGATCCGAGAACCCCTACAGCGGGCTCCGCGGCACGTCTATCGTGGCCGCCGGATACGGTTCGGGCGACAGAGAACTGGCCCGGCTCGGAGTGCTGGGCCCGACACGAATGGACTATCCGGTGACGATGGGTGCGGTGCGCGCGGTGGCGCGTTACGTCGGCCAGATCCTGGCGGGGTCATAAGTGTCCAACGACTACTACGCGACCCTTGGCGTACGGCGCGACGCCAGCCAGGAAGAGATCAAGAAGGCATACCGCCGTCTTGCCCGTGAGCTGCACCCGGACGTCAACCCCGATCCGGAGACCCAGGAGCGGTTCAAGGAGATCAACCAGGCGTACGAGGTGCTGTCCGACGCGGGCAAGCGCCGCATGTACGACATGGGCGCCGACCCGTTCGGCGGTGGCGGCGGAGCGGGGGCCGGAGCCGGCGGCTTCGGCGCGGGCTTCCCGTTCAGCGACATCATGGACGCCTTCTTCGGCTCGGCGGGCGCCGCGCGGGGGCCCCGCTCCCGTGCCCGCCGGGGCCGCAACGCCACCATCAGGGTCGAGCTCGACCTGGCGGAGGCGGCCTTCGGCACGACCCGCGAGATCGTGGTCGACACGGCCGTGGTCTGCGAGGTCTGCCAGGGCTCCGGGGCGGCGTCCGGCACGCACCCCGACACCTGCGACATGTGTCACGGGCGCGGCGAGGTGTCGCAGGTGACCCGTTCGTTCCTCGGCCAGGTCATGACCTCGCGTCCCTGCCCCCAGTGCGGCGGGTACGGCAGCGTCATCCGGCACCCCTGCATGGAGTGCTCGGGCGAGGGACGGGTGCGGACCCGGCGCACGATCAAGGTCAGGATCCCGGCCGGCGTCGAGGACGGCACGCACATCCAGCTCGCCGGCGAGGGCGAGGTCGGCCCCGGCGGCGGGCCTCCCGGCGACCTGTTCCTGGAGATCGTCGAGCGGCCGCACCAGATCTTCGAGCGGCGCGGCGACGACCTGCACTGCACGGTGGCCATCCCGATGACGGCCGCCGCGCTCGGCACCTCGCTCACGATCGAGACCCTCGACGGCGCGGAGGAGATCGACATCCGGCCCGGCACCCAGGCCGGCCAGGTCATCCCCCTGTACGGCAAGGGCGTCCAGCGGCTCAACGAGACCGGCAGAGGCGACCTGCTGATCCACGTGAACGTCGAGACGCCGAGCAAGCTCGACCCGCAGCAGGAGGAACTGCTGCGCGAGCTGGCGAAGCTGCGCGGCGAGGAGCGCCCGCCCGGCAAGTTCTCCCCGGGCCAGCAGGGCTTCTTCTCCCGCCTGCGGGACGCCTTCAACGGCCGCTGAGCTGATCGCATGACTGTTCCCGTGTTCCTGTCGGACGCGGCCGGCCAGACGGGGGACACGATCGTCCTCGACGGGCCCGAGGGGCGGCACGCCGCCGCCGTACGCCGCCTGCGGCCGGGGGAGCGGATCGACCTGACCGACGGCGCGGGGCGGGTGGCCGAGTGCACGGTCACGGCGGCGGGGAAGGACTCGCTGACCGCCGAGGTGCTGCGCCGCTATGAGGTCCCGCCGCCCCGGCCGAGACTGGTGGTCGTCCAGGGCCTGCCCAAGGGCGACCGGGGCGAGCTCGCGGTCGAGATGATGACCGAGGCCGGGGTCGACGTGATCGTCCCCTGGGCCGCCTCCCGGTGCGTCACCCAGTGGAAGGGCGACCGGGCCGCCAAGGCCCTCGCCCGCTGGCGCGGCACGGCCCGCGAGGCGGCCAAGCAGGCCCGGCGCTTCCATCTGCCCGAGGTGACAGAGCAGGCCACGACCGCGGCGGTCGGCGCGCTCGTCTCGTCGGCGGCGCTCGCGGTCGTCCTGCACGAGGAGGCCGCCGAGCCGCTGAGCCGCCTGCCCCTGCCGGAGGAGCCGGGCGACATCGTGATGATCGTCGGCCCGGAGGGCGGCGTCACCGACGAGGAGATCGCCACGTTGCGGGCCGCGGGAGCCACGCCGGCCCTGCTGGGGCCGACGGTGCTGCGCACCTCGACTGCGGGCGTGGCCGCGGCGGCCGTCCTGATGTCCCGCTGCGGCCGCTGGTGACGCACGGCCGCGGCGCATAGCCCGGCCTCGGCTCATAGTCCGGCCGCGGCGCATAGCCCCGCCACGGCTGACAAAGCCGTCCCGTCAACTCGGAGGCCGGGACCGGCCCGTCCACCGGGCCGCGGACCCCGGCCGACGACCAGGGGGCCGGGTCAGGGCGAGGGCGAGGGCGACGGGGCCGCCGCCGCTTCGGGCGTCGCCGCCTCCGCGGGAGGCGGCGTGCTCGGGGTGACCGGGGGCGCGGACGTCGTGCGCGGAGGCGACGACGGGCGGCGCGAGGCCGACGGCGTCGTCACGGGCGTCTCCTGCGTCACCGACGTGGGCGAGCACGTCGGCGGGAGGGCCGTGTCGGGCTCGATCACCCCGGCCTCGGGGGTGGGCGTGACGCAGGGATCGGACGGCGACGGCGACGGTCTGGTGGTCGCCTCCGTCTTGGGCGTGGGGGTCGGGCTGGGCCGTTCGCGCGACGGGCTCGGGGTGACGGGCACGATCACGACCGGCCGCGAGGGCTCCGCCGGGTTGGGCGGCCGGATCACCGACGAGGTGTCCCTGTTGTCCTCACGTTCGTCGCCGGCGTTGGAGATGCCCGTTGATTGCGCCACCTGGTCGCGCAGGCCGGGGACGATCATCACGACCGCGCCCGCCACGAGCACGGCCCCGGCGGCGGCCGCTCCGACCCGCCGCCACAGCAGGTGCCGCAGGCCGCGCAGACCACGCTGCTCGATCCGCCCGCGGATGATTTCGAGTCCATCGGGAGACGGCACGACCGAGTCCGCCTCCGCGCGCAGGGCACGGCGGAGCAGCTCGCCGTACTCGTCGTCGGGAGGGAAGGTCATGAGAACTGCTCCAGTGCCATCCGTAGTGCGGCCATGCCGCGGGCCGTGTGACTCTTCACGGCGCCCTTGCTGATCCCCATCGCGTGGGCGATCTCGGCTTCCGACAGGTCGCCGTAGTATCGCAGCACCAGTGCCTCGCGCTGCCGGGTGGGTAAGCCGCGCAGCGCCTCGATGACGGCCGAGCGCTCCAGTTCGCCGATCGCGCCGTTCTCAGCGCTGGGCGCGTCGGGCAGCCCCTTGGGCGCGTACTTCTCGACGACCGCTCGGTGCCGCAGCACGGAACGCGATCGGTTCACGACCGATTGCCGAAGGTAGGCCAGTGCCTTGTCGGTGTCCCTCAGCCTGCGCCAGGCGCCATGAAGGGCGACGAACGCGTCCTGAACGACCTCTTCGGCGCTGGCCACATCACGCACCAGCAGCACGGCGAGACGCACCAGTGACCGATAGTGAGCGCTGTAGAGCGCCGTCACGGCCATGTCGGCATCCCACCCGACGGGCACCGTTCCCAACGACCTGTCGGCCACGAGGGTCTCGGTGGTCACATCAATAGGACGCTCGTCATCCTCGGGGGGTTTACGTTCTTCCGAATCATGAGGGGGCATGGCCCAGTGGTGTCCTCGCCCGACACTAGGGGGGTTTTCTGGTGCAGTCTCGCACACTCACCCTAGCCCGGGGGATCATTGCAGTCATCAACTAGTGTCAACGGCTAGGCTTTCGCGCGTGAGCGACTGCCTCTTCTGCAAGATCGTGGCCAAGGAGGTCCCGGCGGACATCGTCCTGGAGACCGGGCGGGCGCTGGCCTTCCGCGACATCAACCCGCAGGCCCCCACCCACGTCCTCGTCGTGCCGAGGGCCCACCACGAGAACGCCGCCGCGCTGGCGGCGGCCGACGACGGCCTGGCAGACGACCTGCTCAAGGCCTGCCACGCGGTGGCCGTACAGGAGGGCGTGGCCGAGAGCGGCTACCGGATCGTGTTCAACACCGGAGAGGGCGCCGGGCAGACGGTCTTCCACGTCCACGCGCACGTCCTCGGCGGCCGGGGCCTCACCTGGCCCCCCGGCTGAGCGGCTAAAGTGGGGAGGGAGCTAGGGAGGCGATCAGGGCCGCAAAGGCCGCCCATGTCCGAGTCACAGCAAATGCACAAGACCCAGGCCAAGGTAGTCATCCCCGAGGGGCAGCCGATGGTCAGCCTCCTCGGGTCGGGCGACGAGCTGCTACGGGTCATCGAGGGCGCCTTCAGCGCCGATATCCACGTGCGGGGCAACGAAATCACGATCACCGGCAGTCCCGAGGAGAGCGGCATCGTCGTGCGCCTCTTCGAGGAGCTGGTGGAGCTGGTCGGCTCGGGTGCCGAGTTGTCCCCCGACGCGGTCGAGCGCAGCATCCACATGCTGCGGCAGGCCACCGACCGTCCGGCCGAGGTTCTGTCCCTGGACATCCTGTCCTCGCGGGGCCGCACCATCCGCCCGAAGACGGTCAACCAGAAGCGGTACGTCGACGCGATCGACAGGCACACGATCGTCTTCGGCATCGGCCCCGCCGGCACCGGCAAGACGTATCTGGCGATGGCGAAGGCCGTGAAGGCCCTCCAGAACAAGCGGGTCAACCGGATCATCCTCACCCGCCCCGCCGTCGAGGCGGGGGAGCGGCTGGGCTTCCTGCCCGGCACGCTCTACGAGAAGATCGACCCCTACCTGCGGCCGCTGTACGACGCGCTGCACGACATGCTCGACCCCGAGTCCATCCCGCGCCTGATGTCGGCGGGGACGATCGAGGTCGCGCCGCTCGCGTACATGCGCGGACGCACGCTGAACGACGCCTTCATCATCCTGGACGAGGCGCAGAACACCTCGCCCGAGCAGATGAAGATGTTCCTGACCAGGCTCGGGTTCAACTCGAAGATCGTGGTCACCGGTGACGTGACCCAGATCGACCTGCCCGGCGGCCAGGACAGCGGCCTGAAGGTCGTCCAGCAGATCCTCGACGGCATCGAGGACATCCATTTCAGCAGGCTGACCAGCGCCGACGTCGTACGGCACAAGCTGGTGAGCGACATCGTCGACGCCTACGGCCGGTACGACGCCGCGATGGCGTCGGAACCGCGCGCGATCAACAAGCGGCCGCGGAACAACCGGCGGTGAGCGGGACCATGACGGGTGAGGAGACCCCGTGAGCATCGAGGTGGCCAACGAGTCCGGCGTCGAGGTCGACGAGTCGGCGCTGGTCGAGCTGGCCGGGCACGTCCTCGGCCGGATGGGGATCAACCCGCTGGCCGAGCTGTCGATCCTGGTGATCGACGAGGCGGCGATGGCCGAGCTGCACGAGCAGTGGATGGGGGAGCCGGGGCCGACCGACGTGCTGGCCTTCCCCATGGACGAGCTGCGGCCCAACGTCGGCGGCCGGGACGAGGACGACGCGTCCCCCGACCCGGCGCTGCTCGGCGACGTGGTGCTGTGCCCCCAGGTGGCCGCCAAGCAGGCCGCCGAGGCCGGGCACAGCGCGCAGGACGAGCTCGAACTGCTGTGCACGCACGGCATCCTGCACCTGCTCGGCTACGACCACGCCGAGCCGGAGGAGCACGCCGAGATGTTCGGGCTGCAGGACGAGCTGCTCGGCGCCTGGCGGGAGGTGCGGCGTAAGCCGTGAACGACGGCTGGCTGCTCTCCGCCGTCGTCCTCATCGTGGCCGGCGGCCTGCTGGCGAGTGCGGAGACGGCGCTGACCCGCATCTCCAGGGTGCGCGCTGAAGAGTTCGTCAAGGAGGGCAGGCGCGGTGCGGTGCGGCTGCAGGCGATCGTCGCCGACCCGCCGCGCTACCTCAACCTGGTGCTTCTGCTCCGCCTGAGCTGTGAGCTCGTCGCGACGGTGATCACGACGCTGCTGTTCATCGACTGGCTCGGCGACCGCGGGCAGGCGTACGCCCTGGCGGCCGTGGTGATGATCCTGGTGAGCTACGTCATCGTCGGGGTCATGCCGCGCACGCTCGGCCGCCAGCACGCCGAGGTGGTGGCGCTGGCGAGCGCGCCCATCGTGTACGGCCTGACCCGGATCTTCGGGCCGCTGCCCGAGTTACTGATCCTGCTGGGCAACGCGCTCACCCCGGGCAAGGGCTTCCGCGAGGGGCCGTTCACCTCCGAGGCCGAGCTGCGCGACCTCGTCGACCTGGCCGAGCAGCGCAGGGTCATCGAGCCCGACGAGCGGGAGATGATCCACTCGGTCTTCGAGCTCGGCGACACGCTGGTGCGCGAGGTCATGGTGCCGCGCACCGACATGGTCTTCATCGAGCGCGGCAAGACGCTGCACCAGGCGCTCTCGCTGGCCCTGCGCAGCGGGTTCTCCCGCATCCCCGTGGTGGGGGAGAACGAGGACGACGTGGTGGGCATCGCCTACCTCAAGGACATCGTCCGCCGCATCCAGGACACCGGCGACGGCGGGACGCGGGTGGACGAGCTCATGCGCCCCGCGACGTACGTGCCGGAGAGCAAGCCGATCGACGAGCTGCTGCGCGAGATGCAGGCGCGGCAGATCCACCTCGCCATCGTCATCGACGAGTACGGCGGCACCGCGGGCCTCGTCACCATCGAGGACGTCATTGAGGAGATCGTCGGCGAGATCGCCGACGAGTACGACCAGGAGGCCCCGCGGGTCGAATGGCTGGACGACGGGGCGGTGCGGGTGACCGCGCGGCTCCCGGTCGACGAGCTCGGCGAGCTGTTCGACCGCGAGATCGAGGTCGACGACGTCGACACGGTCGGCGGCCTGCTGGCGCACGCCCTGGGCCGGGTGCCGATCGCGGGCTCGGAGGCGGTGGTCGGCGGCCTGCGCCTGACGGCCGAGAACCTGGCCGGACGCCGCAACCGGATCAGCACGGTCGTCGTGCGCCGCGAGGAGCCCGCGACGGGCGACGAGGTCGTGGCCGCCGGCGCCGACCACGAGTGACCTGCCACGAGTGACCCGCCACGAGTGAGCCGGCGCGACCTCGGGTGACCCGTCACCACCTGGGGCTGCAAGCGTCTTTCAACCGAGTTGCAAGCGTGCCCGGCCATCGTTGTCCCAGGCGCTCAGAAGGGGTTCGGGGCGTCTCGTTGGGGAGTCCGGCGCGCCGGGAGGGGTTCGCGGCGCACCGGAGCCTCCCATGGGGGATCCGTAATCGGTGCGGGGCTCCCACCCGGTCAAGGGTGGGAGCCCCGCATTGGTTCCCGCGTCGGATCAGTATTGATTACGCAATGTGATTACCCGCTCGCGGTCCGGGGAAGGAAAACCTCCGGCAAAGCGGGGAGGCGGGTATGCGCATCGTCCACGCGGCCGTCGCGGGCTGCCTGGTCCTGGCCACCGGTGCCTGCGGCGGCACGGACGGGGTCACGCACGCCCCCGCCCGGGTGCCTCACAGGGCGGGGGTCGGGCGCCCGCCGATGGTGCTCGGCCGGATGGACGGCCTTCCCGAGGGGTTCTTCAGCCACGCGCGGGCGCCCTGGCGTCCGCCGTTCCGTCCCCGCGCCCGCGCGTGCCGCCTGCTGTTCGACGCGGCCGCGGGCAGGCCCCCGCGCGAGGGGCTCAGCGGCGCGACCGCCGCCACCTACCAGGGCGCGCACGCGGGCGAGCTCGCCGGGGTCGGCGTCGCCGTCTACGACGGCGGCGAGGCGGCCGGTCACCTCGCCGCGCTCCGCGACGCCCTCTCCCGCTGCGCGACGGCCGACGACGGCACGCCGTACGACCGCCTGACCGGGCGGACGCCGCTGCCCGGCATCGGCGGGCCGGACGCCGCGGGCCGGGCGCTGACCGGAAAGGTCGGCGGCTACCCCTACCGCATGCACGTGGTCGTCGCCCGCTCCGGCCATACGCTGATCGCGCTCGTGCACGCCGGCCTGGCCGCTCCCGACCCCGTCCGTACGGCCGAACTGACACGGCTGCTCGTCCGCGAGGTCGGTACCCTTGACGCGTGACACAGACGCTGGACCCCGAGGACAACAAGATCATCACGCTGGCCAGGTCGGCGCGGGCGCGCGGCGGCACCCCCGAGGGCGCCGCGGTGCGCGACGAGACCGGCCGGACGTACGCCGCGACCACGGTGGCGCTGCCCTCGCTCCGGCTCTCGGCCCTCCAGGCGGCCGTCGCCATGGCCGTGTCCAGCGGGGCGAAGTCCCTGGAGGCGGCGGCGATCGTCACCGAGGCCGACGACCCGGCGGAGCAGGACGTGGCCGTCGTCGAGGACATGGGCAACGGCACGCTCTTCCTGGCCGCGCCCGACGGTTCCCTGAAGGGCCGGTACATCTGACGTGGACGCCGAATCGAGCGGTTTCCGTGCGGGCTTCGCCTGCTTCGTCGGCAGGCCCAACGTCGGCAAGTCCACGCTGATGAACGCCCTGGTCGGCACCAAGGTGGCGATCACCTCGTCCAAGCCGCAGACCACGCGGCGGGCCATCCGCGGCATCGTGCACCGCCCGGACGCCCAGCTCGTGATCGTGGACACCCCCGGGTTCCACCGTCCCCGCACGCTGCTGGGCGAGCGGCTGGACAGCCTGGTGCTGTCCACGCTGACCGAGGTCGACGTGATCGGGTTCTGCGTGCCGGCCAACGAGCCGATCGGCAAGGGCGACCGGTTCATCGTCGACAAGCTCGCCGCCGTCAAGAAGACCCCGGTGGTGGCGGTCGTCACCAAGTGCGACCTCGCCACTCGCGAGCAGATCGCCCACCAGCTTCTCGCGGTGTCCGCGCTGGCCGATTTCGCGGAGATCGTCCCGGTGTCCGCGCAGGGCGGCGAGCAGCTCGACGTCCTCGCCGACGTGCTCGTCAAGCGGCTGCCGGAGTCGCCCCCGCTGTACGCCGGCGGGGAACTCACCGACGAGCCGGAGCAGACGCTGGTCGCCGAGCTGATCCGGGAGGCCGCACTGGAGGGCGTGCGCGACGAGCTGCCCCACTCGATCGCGGTGGTCGTGGAGGAGATGCACCCCCGGGAGGGTCGTGACGACCTCCTCGACGTGTACGCCCACATGTTCGTCGAGCGGCCCTCGCAGAAGGCGATCGTGATCGGCCCGGGCGGCGCGCGGCTCAAGGACGTGGGCACCCGCGCCCGGCAGCAGATCGAGGCGCTGCTCGGCACCCGCGTCTACCTCGATCTCCGGGTGAAGATCGCCAAGGAGTGGCAGCGCGATCCCAAGCAGCTGCGGCGTCTCGGCTTCTACGACTGACGGCCGTTCACCGGCGGCGCAGCAGCGCGACGGCGGCGAGCACGGCCAGCGCGACCGAGGCCAGCAGGCCGGCGAACCAGCCGTACTGGATCGTCGGGTGCACCCGCAGCAGCCCGGAGACCTGGAAGTCGAGCCGGCCCACGAGGTCGTGCGGGTCGGCGAGGAACATGGCCAGCGCGAAGGCGGCCACCGCGCCGGGCAGGATCGCCAGCCCGGTGAACAGCCAGTTTCGCGTCGCGCCGAGCACGCCGAGCAGCATCGCCGTGATCCCGGCGCCCAGCACGAACCAGCCCGGGCCCGCGTCGACGCCGCGCACGGCGTGCGTGAGCGACGCGTTGAGAATGCCGAACTCGGCGGTGAGGCCCGCCCACGGGAGCAGCGCGGTCACGGCCAGCGCGAACCCCGCGACGAACACACCGGCGGCCCGCAGGACGCCGGCCGTGCTGGTGCCTCGCCGCGGACCGCCGGGGTGCTGCGTGGGTTCCGACACGATCACCAGGCTACGGCCCGAGGCCGCCGGTTTCAGCCCCCCGGCCGCGCGGCGGACGCCCGAGTCGCCCTCGATGATGCGCCCGGGCCGGAACGTCCGTGGCCGTGGTCGGTGTGGCAGGCCGGGAACGTCCGTGGTCTGTGCACCGTCGTGGCCGGTGCGGCGGACGGTGGCCCGGGTGGCGTTCAGCGGGCGGCGGCCCCGGTGGCGTTCAGGCGGGCGGCGGCCCGGGTGGCGTTCAGGCGGCCGCGGCCTCCTCGCCGCGCCGCAGCCGCTCCCTGAGCTCGACCGCGTCCGCGCCGAGCGCGCACACCTGCACGCCCGGACCGCCCAGCGGCAGCGCCGCCCAGCCGTCTCCCAGCACGGCCCGCCGCTCGCGCTTGACATCCGGCACCGCGGGCGGAGCCCAGGCGGGCCCCGCGAGCAGGGTCGAGCCGACGCACCGGGCGTCCCCGTAGACGGCCGGGCTGCCGTCCAGCGCCTCCTCGCCGATCAGGAGGTCCTGGCGGAGCAGGGGCCGTCCGGCCACGGTCGCGTCGAACCGCGAGTGGCAGCGTCCCGGCCGTTCGCCGTGCCGCCCGAAGACGATCTCCTCCCGCCAGAAGACCGTGGCGTCCTCGGCGAGCGAGAGCCGTACGACGAGGCGGTGGGCGCATCCGGCGGCGAGGACGGTCGGCTCGGGGGAGAAGCGCAGGGTGGCACCCGCGCCGACCCGCGCCCGCACGACCATGACCGAAGGGGCGTCCGCGAGCCCCGGCAGCACCAGCGTGGCGCCCACCGAGCGAACCTCCAGCGAGGTGCCGGGCGCGACGTCCACGTCGAGGTCGAGGTGGTCGCCGCGCAGCGGTCCCGCGCCGGTCGAGACGAGGTGGACCCGCTGCGGGCCGGTCTGCCGCAGCGTCAGCGGAGGGTCGGACCGCAGCGTCTCCAGCCGGGTCCGGCCCCCGCTCGCGGCCTCCGTCCTGATCAGCGCGTGCGCGGTGAAGGCCGTCATGCCGGTCAGGACGCCGGGGCCTGCGCGGCGTGGTGGTGGGGCTCGCCGTGCTCGTGCTGCCAGGCGCCGACCATGTGCGTCACCCACTCCGCCACGGCGTGCGCGCCCTTGTCCTCCCTGATCGACGTGAACAGCACGGGCCTGCCGTCCCGTACGGCCGCCGCGTCGCGGGACATCACGGTCAGGTCGGCGCCGACCATCGGCGCGAGGTCGGTCTTGTTGACGACGAGCAGGTCGGCGGAGGTCACCCCCGGCCCGCCCTTGCGCGGCACCTTGTCGCCGCCCGACACGTCGAGCACGAAGATCTGCCGGTCGGCCAGGCCCCGGCTGAACGTGGCGGTGAGGTTGTCGCCGCCGCTCTCGACGATCACGAGGTCGAGCGGCCCGAACCGCTCCTCCAGCGTCTCGACGGCGTCCAGGTTGGCCGCGATGTCGTCCCGGATGGCGGTGTGCGGGCAGCAGCCGGTCTGTACGGCGAGGATCCGTTCGGGGTCGAT
Organism: Microbispora sp. CSR-4; assembly: GCF_008033685.1. Taxonomy (NCBI): domain Bacteria; kingdom Bacillati; phylum Actinomycetota; class Actinomycetes; order Streptosporangiales; family Streptosporangiaceae; genus Microbispora; species Microbispora sp. CSR-4. The sequence goes on along the minus strand of NZ_VJVX01000020.1, from coordinate 8,674 downwards.
GACGCCCGCGCGGCGGAGGAAGTCGGCGTCCTCGGTGGTGTAGATGTCGTTGGTCACGACCCCGAGCCGCAGCGACGGCCCGAGGCTGCGGCACAGCGCCGCCCCCAGGGCGGTCTTGCCGCTGCCGACCGGCCCGCCGATGCCGAGGCGGAGCGCCCGCCCGTGTGGATCGGCCGCGTCGTGGAGATCGTCGTGCTGAGCGCCCATGGGGGTTGTGCTCCTTCTCGTGCGATGGCCGGTACGGATACGTGGAGATTCGTGGGGAGGAGTGATCAGGAGACGAAGAGCTTCATCGGGTTGGTCAGGTGTCCCTCCGCCAGGAGGTCGAGCGCGGGCGCGCCGTGCCCCGGCAGCGTGTGCCAGCCCGCCGGCCCGGCCGCGTCGCCGAGCGACGCGCAGGCGGCGCGGGCCGCGTCCTCGATCGCGGGGGCGAGATCGGCGAGCAGGCGGGGAACGGTGACCGGGTCGAGGCCGAGGAGCCGCACGGCCGCTGTGGCCGGGGCGGTGACCGAGGTGTAGGCGGCGGTCAGCGCGGCCTGGCGGGGCGTGCAGCCCGCCGAGGCTCCGGCCGCGCCGAGCGCGACAGGATGGTGCGGTCCCTCCGGCACGGCCCGCGCGAGCGTGCCCAGGACGGCCGAGGGCCACATCCGCCGGGCCGTGCGCAGCAGGAGCCGCCCCTGGGTGCGCGAGGCCTCCCGCTGGGCGGGTGCGGCGGTCCTGGCGTCGGCCTCCGCGTCCAGCCGCCGCCACAGCTCCATGCCGCTGACGGCCTCGCCCGCAGCCTCATCCGTTGCGTCGTCCGTTGCGTCGTCCGTGACGCCCTTCGCGGGCGACGCCACCGGGTCACGGGCGGCGCCGCGTTCCCGGTCCGCGCCGTCGCTGCCGCGTTCCCGGCCGGTGTCGCGTTCGCGGTCTGTGCCGCGTTCCCGGTCCGCGCCGCCGCTGCCTGCGGGGACGGTCTCGGCGGCGGTTTCCGAGGCGGCCAGTTCGCAGGCGGCGGCGGCGAGGGCGGCGGTGACGAGGCCGGCGGTGGCGAGCCTGCCGCGCAGGAACCGCGCGAGGTCGCCGGGGCCGGTCACCACGCCCCGCCGTACGGCCTCCTCCACGCCGCCCGAGTGGGCGTGCCCGCCCGCCGGCAGCCGGGAGTCGGCCAGCAGCAGCAGCGCCGCTTCGCCGTTCATGTCAGAAGAGGAAGTAGCGCTGCGCCATCGGCAGCGACTCGGCCGGGGCGGGCTCGATCAGCTCGCCGTCCACGCGTACGGCGAAGGTGTCGGGATCCACCCGGATGTCGGGCAGGGCGTCGTTGAGCGGCATCGCGTCCTTGCGCCGGGCGCGTACGTCGGCCACGGGCGCCAGCCGCCTGCCCACGGCCAGGCGGTCGGCCAGGCCGTCCTCCAGCGCGAGCGGCGCGACGAAGTGCAGCGAGGTCGCGGCGGCGGTGACCGGGGCCGCGCCGAACATCGGCCGGGGGAGCACGGGCTGCGGCGTCGGGATCGACGCGTTCGCGTCGCCCATCTGGGCGTAGGCGATGACGCCGCCCTTCACCACGACGTCCGGCTTCACCCCGAAGAAGGCCGGGCTCCACAGCACGAGGTCGGCGAGCTTGCCGGGCTCCACCGAGCCGATCTCCGCGTCCAGGCCGTGGGCGATCGCCGGGTTGATCGTGTATTTGGCGACGTAGCGGCGGGCCCGGAGGTTGTCGGCCGGGCCGTCGCCCGGCAGCGCGCCGCGGCGGCGCTTCATCACGTGCGCCGTCTGCCAGGTGCGGATGATCGTCTCGCCGATCCGGCCCATGGCCTGGGAGTCGGAGCCGATCATCGAGATCGCGCCGATGTCGTGCAGGACGTCTTCGGCCGCCATCGTCGTGGGCCGGATGCGCGACTCGGCGAACGCCAGGTCCTCCGGGATGGCGGGATTGAGGTGGTGGCACACCATGAGCATGTCCAGGTGCTCGTGGTGGGTGTTGACCGTGTGCGGCCGGGTCGGGTTCGTGGACGACGGCAGCACGTTGACGTGGGAGGCCACCGTGATGATGTCCGGGGCGTGGCCGCCTCCGGCGCCCTCGGTGTGGTAGGCGTGGATCGCCCGCCCGCCGATGGCCCGCAGGGTCGACTCCACGAACCCCGCCTCGTTCAGCGTGTCGGTGTGGATGGCGACCTGCACCCCGGTCGCGTCGCACACCCGCAGGCAGGCGTCGATGGCGGCGGGGGTGGTGCCCCAGTCTTCGTGCAGCTTGAAGCCCGACGCCCCGGCCCTGAGCTGTTCGAGCAGCCCCTCCTCGCTGACCGTGTTGCCCTTGCCGAGCAGGGCGACGTTCACCGGGTAGGAGTCCAGCGACTCCAGCATCCGGCCGAGATACCAGGTGCCGGTCACGGTGGTGGCCTTCGTGCCCTCGGCGGGGCCGGTGCCGCCGCCGATGATCGTGGTCACCCCGGAGGCCCGCGCCCCGTCCATGAGCTGCGGGCAGATCAGGTGGACGTGCGAGTCGACCGCGCCCGCCGTGACGATCTTGCCGTTGGCCGCGAGGATCTCGGTGGACGGGCCGATGACGAGGTCCGGGTGGACGCCGTCCATGGTGTCGGGGTTGCCGGCCTTGCCGATGGCGGCGATCCGGCCGTCGCGTACGCCGATGTCGGCCTTCACCACACCCCAGTGGTCGAGGATCACCGCGCCGGTGATGACCAGGTCGGCCGCGCCCTCGGCTCTCGTGGTGCGCGCCTGCCCCATCGACTCGCGGATGACCTTGCCGCCGCCGAACACGGCCTCGTCGCCCGCCCCGGCGGGGCCCATCGACAGGTCGTCGGTCACCTCGACGTACAGGTCGGTGTCGGCCAGGCGCACGCGGTCGCCGGTGGTCGGGCCGTACAGCGCGGCGTAGCGCGCGCGTTCGACGCTAGTCATCGGTCCTCCCGTCGAGAGGCCCGGCCCACTCGGGACGGAGGCCGGGTACGACACGGTTCCCCGCGAGCGGGACGAGCGTGACGTCGCGCTCCACCCCGGGCTCGAACCTGATCGCGGTGCCCGCCGGGATGTCGAGACGGGTGCCCCAGGCCGCCTCGCGGTCGAACTCCAGGCCGGGGTTGGCGGCGGCGAAGTGATAGTGCGATCCGACCTGCACCGGCCGGTCGGCGGTGTTCACGACTCTCAGGGTGATCCGCTCCCTGCCCGGGTTCAGCGGCACGTCGCCGTCGCCGCAGAGGATCTCTCCCGGCACGCCCTCGAAGCGCGGTGTGCTCATGCGATCGGGTTGTGGACGGTGACGAGCTTGGTGCCGTCGGGGAAGGTGGCCTCGATCTGGACGGACTCCAGCATCTCGGGCACGCCCTCCATGACGTCCTCGCGCCGCAGGACCTTGCGGCCGGCGTCCATCAGGTCGGCGACGCTGCGGCCGTCGCGGGCGCCTTCCAGGAGGAATGACGCGATGAGGGCCGTCGCCTCCGGATGGTTGAGGCGAAGGCCGCGCTCCTTGCGCTCGCGGGCCACGCCCGCGGCGACGTGGATGAGGAGCCGTTCCTGTTCGTGTGGAGTGAGCCGCATGGCGGGACGATAGGTACCCGCCGTTTCCCCCGCGTTACCCGTGCATTTCGTATGCGTATCCGACAGGCGGTGAGCTCTCGCTAATGAGTTGTTAACTCCCGGGATTTCGGCGGGAAATACCACGCGCCCACCTTGGCGGCAGACGGATCAACTCGGGGGCCGCAGCGGCAAGGAGAGGCAATTGCGGAACTCATTATGGCGTGCCGGAGCGGCTTTCGCTCTCGCGACCGCGACACTCGCGGCATGTGGCGGACAATCCTCGACAAATAGTACATCGGCCTCATCTGGTGGTTCCGACACCATAAAGGTCGGCATCCTGCACTCCCTCAGCGGCACGATGGCCATCAGCGAGGTCACGGTCAGGGACGCCGAACTGCTCGCGATCGAGGAGATCAACGCGGCCGGCGGCGTGCTGGGCAAGAAGCTGGAGCCCGTCGTGGAGGACGGCGCTTCCGACTGGCCGACCTTCGCGGAGAAGGCCACCAAGCTCATCGCGCAGGACAAGGTCGCCACCGTATTCGGCGGCTGGACGTCGGCGAGCCGCAAGGCGATGCTCCCGGTCTTCGAGAAACGCAAGGCGCTGCTCTGGTATCCGGTCCAGTACGAGGGCCTGGAAAGCTCGCCGTACATCTTCTACACGGGCGCGACGACCAACCAGCAGATCGTTCCCGGGCTCGACTATCTGAAGCAGGAGGGCAAGAAGAAGCTGTTCCTGGTGGGCAGCGACTACGTCTTCCCGAGAACCGCGAACAAAATCATCAAGGCGTACGCCGCGGCGAACGGGATGGAGATCCTCGGCGAGGAGTACACCCCGCTCGGGCACACCGAATACAGCACGCTCGTCAATAAGATCACCGAGGCGAAGCCGGACGCGGTTTTCAACACCCTGAACGGCGACAGCAACGTCGCGTTCTTCAAGCAGCTCAAGAGCACCGGGATCACCGCCGAGCAGATGCCGGTCATGTCGGTGTCCGTGGCCGAGGAGGAGGTCAAGGGCATCGGCGTCGACAACGTCGCCGGGCAGCTCGTGGCCTGGAACTACTACCAGACGACCGACACCCCGGAGAACCAGAAGTTCGTCGCCGCGTTCAAGGCGAAGTACGGCGCGGACAAGGTGACCTCCGACCCGATGGAAGCCGGATACAACGCCGTCTACCTGTGGGCCGAGGCCGTGAAGAAGGCCGGCAGCACCGACGTGGAGGCCGTGAAGAAGGCCGCCGGCGGTGTGTCCCTCGACCGCCCCGAGGGCAAGGTCACCATCGACGGCGACAACCAGCACGTCTACAAGACCGCGCGCATCGGCGTCGTCCAGCCGGACGGTCAGATCAAGGAGGTGTGGAACTCCGGCGAGCCGATCAAGCCGGACCCCTACCTCAAGACGTACCCCTGGGCCGGCGGACTGGTCTGACGCCGACATGGAGGGAATGCTCAACCAGCTGCCGATCGGGCTGTCGATCGGAGCGGTCCTGCTGCTCATCGCTCTCGGGCTGACGTTCACGTTCGGACAGATGGGCGTGATCAACATGGCCCACGGTGAGTTCATCATGGCGGGGGCCTACACGGCCTACCTGCTGCAGGGCGTGGGCTTCCTGATCGCCCTCCCGGCCGCCTTCGTGGTGGCCGGGGTCATGGGCCTGATCCTGGAGCGCACGCTGATCCGGCGCTTCTACGGTCGCCCGCTCGACACGCTGCTGCTCACCTGGGGCGTCAGCCTCATGCTCCAGCAGCTCGCCCGTGACCTGTTCGGGGCGCCCAACGTGCAGGTCGCCTCGCCCGCCTGGCTGCGCGGCGGCATCGGGATCCTGCCGTACAACCGGCTGTTCATCATGGCGCTCGCCGCGGCCTCGGTGCTCGCGATCTGGGCGTACATGAACAGGACCGGGCAGGGACGGCGGATGCGGGCCGTGATGCAGAACAGGAAGCTCGCGGCCACGAGCGGCATCGACACCGGGCGGGTCGACCAGCGGACGTTCTTCATCGGTTCCGGCCTCGCCGGGATCGCCGGGGTCGCCCTCACGCTGATCGGGCCGGTCGGCCCGACGCTCGGCACCTACTACATCGTGGACGCGTTCCTCGTGGTCGTCGCGGGCGGTCTGGGGCAGCTTCGCGGCGCGGTGCTGGCCGCGGCCGGCCTCGGTCTGCTGAACTCCTATGCCGAGTTCTGGAGCGACGCCAGCCTCGCCAAGGTGGTGGTCTTCGTGGCGATCATCGGCTTCCTGCAGATCCGGCCGCAGGGGCTGTTCTTCGTCCGATCGAGGGCGCTCACATGACGGCCCCGGTCGAGGGCGCCGACACGAGGGCGCCGGTCGAGAGCGCCGACGCGGCCGTCCCGGACAAGGGCGCGGGCGCGGCGGCGCCGGACAAGCCCGTACGGCGGTGGCAGGGCCCGGCGGTCTTCACGGCGGTGGCGGTGCTCGCCCTGGTGGTGGCGCCGCTGCTGCTGGAGCCGTTCCGCCTCGGGCTGCTGGCCAAGTATCTGTGCTACGCGATCGTGGCGCTGGGCATCGGCCTCGCCTGGGGGCAGGGCGGCATGCTCACGCTCGGCCAGGGGGTGTTCTTCGGCCTCGGCGGCTACGCGATGGGCATGTATCTCAAGCTCAACGACGCCGGCGGGGACCTGCCCGACTTCATGGTCTGGAGCGGGGTGGAAGAGCTGCCCGCGCTGTGGAAGCCGTTCGGCAACCCGGTCTTCGCGCTGGCCATGGTCGTCGTGCTGCCGGTCGTGGTCGCGCTGCTGCTCGGCGCGCTGGTCTTCCGCCAGCGCGTACGCGGGGCGTACTTCGCGATCCTCACCCAGGCGCTGGCGGCGGCGCTGGTGATCCTGCTGGTCGGTCAGCAGGGGCTGACCGGCGGCACGAACGGCCTGACCAACTTCTTCGACTTCTTCGGCCGCGACGTGGCGGCCGACGAGACCCAGCGGGGCCTCTACCTGCTCGTCGCGGTCGTGCTCGGGGTGCTCTACCTGGGCGCCAGACAGCTCGTCCGCAGCCGGTTCGGGCGGCTGCTGCTGGCCGTCAGGGACGGCGAGGACCGGGTGCGCTTCCTCGGGTACAACCCGGCCACCGTCAAGACGCTGACCTTCGCCGTCTCGGCGGGCATGGCCGGCATCGCCGGGGCGCTGTTCGTGCCCGTGGTCGGCATCATCTCGCCTGCCCTGCTCGGGGTCGTGCCCTCGCTCGAACTCGTCGTCGCGGTGGCCGTCGGCGGCCGGTTCGCGCTGGCCGGCGCGGTGCTGGGCGCGGTCGTCATGGGCTATGCCCGGACGTACTTCAGCGAGGAACTGCCGGACGCCTGGCTCTATCTCCAGGGCGCCCTGTTCGTGCTCGTCATGACGCTGGCGCCCAAGGGCATCGCGGGCCTTGCCGCCGGCCTCGTACGGAGAAGGGAGGCACGGGTGTGACCGACACGCTGCTGGAAATCCGGTCTCTGGAGGTCGCCTTCGGCGGCTTCCGGGCGATCGACGGCGTCGACCTCACCGTCGGCCGGGGCGAGCTGCGGTTCCTGATCGGCCCGAACGGCGCGGGGAAGACCACCCTCATCGACGTGATCACGGGCCTGACCCGGCCCACCGGGGGCTCGGTGCGGTTCGAGGGGAACGACCTCGTGGGCCGCAGGGAGCACGAGATCGTGCGGCTCGGCGTGGGCCGCACCTTCCAGACCTCGGTGGTCTTCGAGGAGCTCACCGTGCTGGAGAACCTCGACCTGGCCGCGTCGTTCCGGCGCCCGCTGTGGTCGCTGCTGCGCCGCAGGCGCGGGGTGTCGGAGGAGGTCACGGCGGCGCTGGAGACGACCGGCCTGGCCTCCCTGGCCGGCAGCAAGGCCGGGGTGCTGTCGCACGGGCAGCGGCAGTGGCTGGAGATCGGCATGCTGATCGTCCAGCGGCCCCGGCTGCTGCTGCTCGACGAGCCGGTCGCCGGCATGTCCTCCGGCGAGCGCGAGCGCACCGGCGAGCTGCTCACCGAGGTCGCCCGCGACCACACCGTGATCGTGGTCGAGCACGACATGGACTTCCTGCGTCGCTACGCCTCCCAGGTCACCGTGCTCCACGAGGGCAAGGTGCTGACGGAGGGCTCGGTCGACCAGGTGCGGGCCGACCCGCGCGTGCAGGAGATCTACCTGGGCCGGGCTCGGGAGGAGGCCGAGGATGCTGTCCGTTGAGGGACTGGAGTCGGGGTACGGCCGGGCGCGGGTGCTCTTCGGCGTCTCGCTCGAGGTGCCCGCCGGCCGCCTCGTCTGCGTGATGGGCCGCAACGGGGTCGGCAAGACGACCCTGCTCGACACCATCATGGGCGTGCTCCCGGCGACCGGTGGGAAGGTGACGTTCGAGGGCAGGGACGTCACCCGGCTGCGCCCCGACCAGCGCGTACGGCTCGGCATGGGCTACGTGCCGCAGGGACACGACACGTTTCCCCAGCTCAGCGTGATCGACAACCTGCTGGTCACGCTGGAGGCGTCGGCGCACCGGGACCGGGCGGCGGTGGAGGAGGCCCTGGAGGTCTTCCCCCGGCTGAAACCGCTGCTCAAACGGCCGGCGGGCTTCCTGTCGGGTGGTCAGCAGCAGCAGCTCGCGATGGCGCGGGCCCTGGTCACCCGGCCGAAGCTGCTGATCCTGGACGAACCCACCGAGGGCATCCAGCCGTCGATCATCCTGGAGATCGAGGAGGCCGTCGAACGCCTGCACGCGAGCGGTCTGGCGATCCTGCTGGTGGAGCAGTATCTGGACCTCGCGCTGCGGCTGGCCGACGGGTTCGTGATCCTCGACGCCGGCCGCGTGGTCAGATCCGGCCCGGCAGAGGAGCTCCAAGATGAGGAGGTCCACCGGCTGTTGTCGGTCTGAGCCTCGCGTTTACCCTGGAGGGGAGGAAGCGATCGCACGTGTGAACGCCTTCGGCCGCGCCGGAGGCTCCGCGCCGCCACAGCGGTTCCGCAGCGGCAGGGGCCGTCCGGACCCGGCACTGCGCACGGACCGACCGCTTCCTCCGCCGTCTCCGGCCGGTTCGCGCGATGGCCGAGGTGTGTCGCCATACGAGGGCGTGTGGAGCAATTGTCAAATCCTGTGGATTGCGCGTGATTCACAGAGCTCGAAGCCATTGGTCGAGGGCTGCGAAGTCGTCGTCGGCGAGTCCCCGGTATGACT